>JAYVXM010000454.1:0-13496 GCA_043785205.1 Bdellovibrionales bacterium | reverse complement strand
ATTTTCACCACGAGATCCTCATCCCTTCCATGGGTCTCACCGAGTCTTCAGGCGCCCTCTACGAACCTTCTTGATTCGCAACACCGAGGGCTAACTATTAGTCTTCCTGACCTTTTCGACCCTGACAAGGCGGGATGGGCCGTTATCCGATCGGAAGGTTCCACTTCTCGACAAATTACGCCGGCTCAGTGAAGATAAAGACGCAATGGCAGATCGGCGTCAATCTCTTGTCATTTTTACCGACGGGGCGTGCTCTGGGAACCCCGGCCCGGGCGGATGGGGCGCCGTCCTCGCGTACCCGGACGGTAAGGTACTCGAGCTCGGGGGCTTTGTACGCGATGCGACAAATAATCAAATGGAGCTCCTCGCCACCGTTGAGGCGCTTGAAGCGGCTCATGATTTCGAAGGTCCGGTGGCCGTCTATACGGACTCGACCTACGTGATTCGCGGGATCACCCAGTGGGTTTGGGGTTGGCGAAAGAAGGAATGGAAGACCGCCGAGGGAAAGGACGTCGCGAATCAAGCGCTCTGGAAGGACCTCATCCGCGTAACCGCCGCGCGGAAACCGAAGGTCGAGTGGCACTACGTTCGCGGACACATCGGCACGCCGGGGAACGAGCGGGTCGACGAGATCGCGACGCGCTTTTCGACCGGGCGAAACGTGAATCTCTACCGCGGTTCGCTCCTCCAGTACGACGTCGCGATCCACGATATCCCGGAGGATACCTCGCTTCCGGAGATGCGACCAAAGGAAGAAAAGAAGATCGCTCACTCCTATCTCAGTCTCGTGAATGGCGTCCTCGAGCGGCATACGGACTGGAAATCGTGCGAAGCGCGCGTGAAGGGGCGGCCCGGCGCAAAGTTCAAGAAGGCGATGTCGGCCGCGAATGAAACCGAGATTCTGACGGAGTGGGGCGTTTCGTTCAAAAAGGGTTCCTCGTGAACGGCGCCATCGGATCGGGCCCGGGCTCCGGAAAAACACCCTGTTTTCGTTTGGCGACGGACACGGACCTTCCGACTCTGCTCGAACTCTTTCCGCTCTACTACGCGGCCGATTCGCTCGACTACGATCGGGCGCGCGCGGAACGGGCGCTGCGCGCGGTTTTCGCGGACGCTTCGCTCGGCCGGATTTGGCTGATCGAGGCGCCGAACGCCGGGGGCGAAGTCGCCGGTTACCTCGCGCTCGCGTACGGATTCAGCTTCGAGTTCGGCGGCCGCGAAGCGTTCGTCGACGAGCTCTTCGTCCGCGCGGAACTGCGGGGGCGGGGGTACGGATCGGCGGCGGTCGCGCACGCGATCGCGGAGTGCCGGCGGGCGGGACTCGCGGCGATCCGGCTGGAGGTCACGGCGAGGAACGCTCGCGCGGCGGCGCTCTATACGCGACTCGGGTTTACGGACCAAGGGCGGAGCTTGCTCGCCTTTCCGCTTTAGAACCGACGCTGGCGTCTCTCGAACCCCCTCCCCTCGCGTAGAGAATTGTGCGCATCGGTTCAGTCGGATACTCGACCTTTCCAATGTGATTCCCCGAGAAACTCCGCGCACGGTTTGAACCAAAGCGCACAATTCTCTACGCGGGGGTTCCCTGTTTTAAAGCGGCGTCGGAAAACCCCGTCAGCGGCGAAGCCCTGCATTAAGACCCCGAAATTACCCGCGGAAATAAACCTTCATCGCGCCGCTCACCGGATGAGGGGAGAGGATGATTTCGGCGTCGGGGTAGAGTTTCCGGAGATTCTCCACGTTCACCGTCGCGAGCGTCGGCCCCTCGGCGACGACCCGGCCTTCGCGGAGGAGCACGCAGCGGTCCGCCCAGTCGGTCGTGAAATTCAGGTCGTGCGAGACGAAAAGAAACGAAAACCCGCGCGCGACGTATGCCTGGAGGAGTCGGCCGATGCGCGCCTGGTGATGGAGGTCGAGTCGCGAAAACGATTCGTCGAGGCAAATCCACTTCGAGCCTTGGAGCAGCGCGCGCGAGAGGTGGGCCCGCTGGCGTTCGCCGCTGGAAAGTTCGTTCAAACCCCGCCCGCGATAATCCGCGCATCCCGTTTCGTCGAGCACCGCGCGGACTGCGGCCGGATCGGCGGCGGCGCCCAAGGAAAACGTGCCCATCGCGACGAACTCCTCGACCGTGAGCGGGAAATCCGTTTCGAGCTCGGCGCCGACGTACGTCACTCGTCGAGCGCGCACGGCCGGCGAAAGCGCGCGAAGGTCGTCTCCGCCGACGAGTACGCGGCCCCCGTACTCCGGATACAGTCCGTTCAACGCCCGCAGGAGCGTCGACTTCCCGGCCCCGTTCGGACCGACGAGCCCGACGATCTGACCGGGCGCGAGCGCGAGCGAAATCCCCTTCAGGACCGTGCGGGCTCCTAGCCGGAGCGATAAGTCGACCGTCTCGAGCTTCATCCCGCCCTCCGCCGCCGTAAAAGAATCGCGATGAAGAACGGCGCGCCCACGATCGCGGTCACGACGCCGACCGGAAGTTCGTAGGGCGCGATCACGCTCCGAGCGACGGTGTCCGCCGCGACGAGGACCGTGCCGCCGGCGAGCGCGCAGAGCGGAAAAACCCGGCGGTGGAGCGCGCTTCCACTTCCGCGCACGAGTTGGGGCACGATCAGCCCGACGAAGCCGATCATCCCCGAAAGACTCACCGCGATCGAAACGAGGAGCGAAGTCCAGAGGATCGCCCGCGTCCGAAGCCGGCGCACATCGACACCGATCGCGTTCGCTTCTTCTTCACCGAGCAAAAGCGCGTCGTAACTTCGGTGATCGGCGAGGAGAAAGCCGAGGATCACGATCACGAGCCCGAGGGTCGCCGCCGCGTTCGTTCCCTCGGCCCGCGAGAGATCGCCGAGGAGCCAGCTCATCGCCGACTGAACGCCCGAGGGCTCGCCGACGGCCATCCAGACCGCGACGAAACTCGAACCGAGAAAACCGAGCATCACGCCGACGAGGAGGAGAGTCGACGCCGAAACTCGACGCGTCCGCGAGGCGAGGAGAAGGATTCCGGAAAAGGCGCCCGCGCCGAGGAGCGCCGTCGGCGAAAGCCCGAAGAAGAGCACGTTCAACCCGAGCGTCGAACCGATCACCGCGCCGAGCGTGGCGCCCGACGAGACGCCGAGGGTATACGGTTCGCAAAGCGGGTTTTTGAAAAAGGCCTGCAATACCGCTCCCGCGACGGAAAGCGCCGCCCCGACCGCGAGCGCGAGGAGCGTCCGCGGAAAGCGGAGCTCCCAGATCCACGACCACGCGAGTTCGTGCGTCGCCCCGATCGCGAGCGACGCCACGACGGCGACCGCGAAGAACCCGACCCACGCGAGATCCCGCGCGCGAAAGGCCCCGAACACGGACGCCGTTCCGACCGAGGAATCCGCCGCGTTCAATGGCCCCGCCCCGGCGCGAAGAGCGCCCGCTCGAGCATCTCGAGTCCGCTCGGAAAGCGCGGGCCCGGCCGCACGAGCGCGTCGGCGCGGAGAAAAATCACCCGGTTCCATTTCGTGGCCGCGAGCTTCGGATACGAACGCCAGCGCTTTTCCGCGCGGGCGAACGACGCGGTATCCTCCCCCATTCCGATCAGCACGATCGCCTCCGGGTCGCGCTTGATCACGTCCTCTACCGATACCCGTGGATAGGTCGCCTTCGGATCGGGGTAGGCGTTCCGAAGCCCGAGGACGTCGAGGCCCTCGTTCAGAAACGTTTTCCCTGCCGCCACGACGAGAGGGTCCTCGCCGACCTGAAGCATCACCCGCATCGACGGGTGGATTTTCGCGCGCGCACGGATCGCTTCGATATCGTGATCGAAGTCGGCGAGGGCGCGCTCCGCTTCCAAGCGTTTACCGAGCGCCGCCCCGAGGATCGGGTAGGATTCGCGGAGGCCCGCGATCGTTTCGGTCGCGACCGTGACGACGGGAATCCCGAGTTTGCGGAGGCGAGCGACGAGGTCCTTCGGCGTTCCGTCGCGGCCGGCGAGAACGAGGTCGGGACGAAGCGCGACGATCGCTTCGAGGTTCGGTTTCGAGTACGGGCCGACGGACGGTTTCGACTTATAGAGCGGGGGAAAGTCCGTGTACGCGGTTACGCCGACGATCTCGTCGAGGGAGGCGCCGACGCGGTCCGCGAGTTCGGCGAGCGAGGGCTGAAGCGGGATGAGCCGGCGGGGAGGATGCACGAAGGCGGTCTCGGCGCCGAGCGCGTCAACGACCCGGTACTCCGGAGTCGCGGCTCCGGCGCGAGCCGCCGCCACGCATCCCAGAAAAAATACGAAGAGCTCAAACCGGCGCGTTCGCATCCGGCGCTTCCGTTTCTCTTTCCGGATCCAGGAGACCGTCGAGATTCGACTCGTGCCGATAGATCGCGACGAGAATCATGAGCCCGAAGAGGAGCATCGAGGGATCGAAGGGATAGAAAAGGCGGTAGACGGAAATCGCCGCCAGGAGGCCGAGAAGGCTGCCCGCCGCGCCGACGCGGGTCGCGAGGTAGGCGAGTCCGAAAACGGCGCCGCCGACTAACCCGCTGAAGGGCGCGAGGAGGCCGATTACGCCGAAGGTCGTCGCGACGCCTTTTCCTCCATTGAACTTCAGCCAGGGCGAAAAACAATGGCCGAGCATCGCCACGAGACCGATTCCCCAAAGGAAAAAATTCGAATTCGGAATCGCGCCCGCTCCGATCCAGCCGAATTTAATCGGCGCGGCGATGACGAGTCCTTTGAGCGCGTCGAGGAAGAACGTGAGGAAGCCCGCCGGCCAAAACCCGATCACGCGCGCGACGTTCGTCGCACCGATATTCCCGCTCCCTTGGCCGCGAAGGTTATCGACGCCGTACATTTTCGCGATCAGGAGGCCGAACGGAATCGAGCCGAGGAGGAACGAGGCGACGAGAAGACCGATTTCGATCGGCCCCGGCGTCATCGCGAGGTTCCCTTGGCCGCGGCGCTCTTGAGAACCGGCCCGCCGGATCCGCCGCTGCCGTTCACCTGCCGAAGGCGCATCACGAGGACCGCGAACGCGGCGAAGAAGACGAGGATCGAGATAAATTGGGAGGTGGAGAGGACGTCGTCGATCACGAACCCACGAATCGTATCGCCGCGGTAGATTTCGATGATGGAACGGATGATCGGGTAGGTCATGAAGTAAATGAGCGCGATCTGACCGTCGAAGCGACGGCGCTTGAACATGAACATCAGGACCGCGAAGAGGATGAAGAGCGAGGCGGACTCGTAGAGCTGAGTCGGATGGAGGTGGATTCCGCGCATCGACGGATCGACGAGTTCGGAATTGAGCACGACGCCCCAGTTCCCGCCGGTCGGTTTCCCGTAACAGCAGCCGGCGGCGAGGCAGCCGAGACGACCGAAGGCGTGGGCGATCGTGATCCCGGGCCCGATGATGTCGAGCGTTTTCCAGAAAGAGAAGCCGTGCTTTCGCGTAAACCAGACGATGAACGGAACGGTCGCGATCGGGCCTCCGTAGAAAACGAGGCCACCCTCCCAAACCTTGAACATGTCGATCGGGTTTTCCATGAAGAAGGAGAAGCGAGTCAGAATGAAGACGATCCGGGCTCCGAGGAATCCGATGAGGAGGCCGCCGAAGATGAGATCCTGCATCTTCTCCGGGTCAAGGCCGGAACGGGCCGCGAGGCGTTGCATGATCTGGACGGCGATGATGAAGCCGGTCGCGATGAGGAATCCGTAGGTGTGGATCGGGATCGGGCCGAGCTGCGCGAGGATGGGATGCATGGATCAATCTCCGTTACGCGATCCGCGCCGTGCGCGGACGGTTAGTCTTCGAACGCGAAGTTTCCGAGGTCCTTTAAATTTTCGAGTTGCTCGAGCGACCAGTCGCCAGTCGAGCTGAGCAGAGTCACGCCGGTCAATGAAGTGCAGATGATGTGATCGCGCCATTCGAATTGGACATCGTTCCGAAAGAGCGGATCTCGGTAGGTCATCGAGAGAACGGTTTTCGCGACGATGGCGAGGAGCGGACTCGACGGCTTGTCGAAGCCGATCTTCAGTTCGACCTCGCTCTGCTTCGATTCGGGAATGAGCCAGAGCTCGGTACCGTCGATCGAGGGGATCTTGATGAGGTACCAGCGCGGATCCTCGAGGTGGGTGCCCGGGAGCGTCTCGACGCGGTTCCACGCCCCGTGCGTACGGATGACGGCGCAGGTTCGGATCGCGCCGGTGGCGCGGAAGATATCCTGGAGATCGGGAATGGCCGCGATCGACGGCTTCGTGAGATCGAATTTGAGGTAATAGCCACGCGTCTCGCGTTTCACGCGGCCAGGAGACGGGTTCACCAGCTCGATCCCCAAATCCGGACGCCCTGATTCAGGGTGGTCCAGAGTTTCGGATCTCGCTTCGCAACCGAGTCGAACTGTTCGCGGTTTTGCATGACGAGAACCGCGAGCTTACCCATCGGATGCTGCTCGGTGAGTTTCCGGACTTCGTCGGGCTGGTCGGTGAGGACGTAGAGATTGATTTCGCCGGGGGCGGTGCCGAGGAGGACCCCCTTCGTCGAGATGGCCTGGAGTTGAACATAAAGACTTTCGAGTTCGCAGAGTCCCCAGAGTCGGCGAAAAACTTGATTCCCGGCGTGCTCGTCGGAAACGCGGACGGCGCGGCGATTATCGACGAAGTGGACGAGGCCGGCCTCTTCGAGTTCGGTGAGAATTTTTTCGAGTCCCTGGATCCCGCCGAGGCCGCGAACTCCCTTCAGTTTCGAAACGAGCACGCGAAGCGTGTAGGTCGTATCGCGCGAGCTCAGGAGGTAGCGCAGAACTTTTTGTTCAGGCGAGGAAAAGAAGATCGAATCCCAGGTCGCTGGGGTTTTCGTAGCACGGGCCATGAGTTGGGAGCTCCTAGGGACAGATTACTGAAATCAGACCGATTTCGCCACCGCGTTGCATAGCGTTATTTTCAATCAAAGGGGCCACGGCCGCCAGCAGACCGTCGGGAGCCGTTGCGACCCCGCCGGAGATTTGCTATCCCTAAAACCTCGCGACCGGTGGGGTATCGTCAAGTGGTAAGACACAGGATTTTGATTCCTGCATTCCTAGGTTCGAATCCTAGTACCCCAACCAATCGGGCCTCAATTTACGCACGCTAAGTGCTTAGATTGAGGCCTTTTTCTTTTGTTTCCTAGGTTCGAACGGGAATTTTCTAGAAATTATTAAACCCAGGCGCGCGGTCGCTCAGCCAAAGTACTAGTATCGGCACCGAAAAAGCCCATATATGAATTCCTGCGGACTTCCCCAGGGCGTTAGATGAACGATTCGCAAGCTGCGTAAAGAATCGAAATCGTCTTCAAATTCCCGCACCAGCGAAGCTTCGTCGTACCGACGGACAGGTAGTCCGCTGCACTTTTCGGGGCCATTCGTGGAAAAAGTCGCAATTATCGCGAGTCCCCCGGGTTCAAGTGAACTCGCCATTGCGCCAGCGTACTTTTTTCGGTCGTTGAGCTCAGTAAGAAAGTGGAAAACGGCGCGGTCATGCCAAAGGAAGTATTTTCGTGGAAACTCGAATGAAGTGACATCGCCCAAGTACCGATCGAGGAGACTAGTCTTTTCAGCCAGCCGAACTTCACCTTCAACAAGTGCCGTCCACGATACATCAAGGACGGCAGGGCGAACATACCCGTATTTCAGCAACCGATCGATCAGGAGCGACGCTCCACCGCCAATATCAATCACCGCTTTCGTCCGGTCCGGAACCGATTCGAGAATCCAATCGAGCGAAAACGTAGGCTCCAGTTCCGTCCAGCTTCTTTCACTGGCGTCCGAGGACTAATAAATCTGATGCCAATGCGACTTCGCTTGAGTCATAACGCTTCCGGCACTTTTAAAGTGTCCTTCCTTTCCGGAATGGCGACCGAGCTCGCGTCACCCGGCAGGTTCCACATTTTTTGCAAAGTACCGTACTGGGACCACACTTCAGCGGGGAGGTCATCCGCGCGCACCGCATGCGTCTTTACGAGCTGAAGAGGAGAATGCTTACGAATGTAGTGCGCAAGCGCCGAGTGGACCGTGCCGGTGCTATAGCGCGTATCTTTCACGCCCTTTAACCGACAGATGATGTCGAGTTCCTCGCCTTCTCTCTCGCACCCGCCGAGAGAGTAAATCCCCTCGTCAGTTACCTCGCGACCGTGAACTCTTACGCTGTGAATACGCGCACCCTTTTCGGCCTTTGCAGTAAAAGTCAGCTCCATTCCGGACGGGCGCGGGCCCCATCCCCCGGATAAAACGAAGGGATCTTTCGCGAAGACGAGCTCCATCTCGCTCTCGAGATAAGCTCGTAGCTGCTGGCCCGTAATCTTTCCTACCTTAAGGCGCGAATCGAGAGGAAGAATCGACCAGAGGTCGGCTTCCGTAATTGGTCCGGGAGCGATCGGCGGGGAAAATCTGAAGCCGTTCGTAAACCCGATATCCGTTCCGGTCTCGTCGCGGACCGCGTCCGCCACCAGATTGTCCATCGTCGCTTCGAGCACGTCGTAACGCATGAGAGAAGTTTTCGTTTCGCCGATGATTCGGTCGAGCCGGCTACGGTAAGGGGCTTCCGCGCGTTCGACGAGTGCTTTCACCGCCGCGTCTTCCGCATATTTTCCGGCGTCGACGTAGATGAGTTCATAATCGTTCGACGTGACTTTTCCATTCTGAAGAGTGAGGTCGAGTTGACTGATAAAGGATCCCATCGATCCGGGCTCGACGACGAGGGTATTACCCACGCGAATCGGGTGGTAAACCCGCTCATGTGAATGCCCACTCAAGACAACGTCAAATTCCGGAATATCATGAGCGAGCTGTATGGAAGGAACCAACCCCGTGTGGTCCACGAGTACGGTGACGTCGGGTTTCTCCTTCAGTTTCAGCTCACGTACGAAATCCCGTAAACCCTCGATGTGTGTCGAATCGAGACCCTTTACTTGAGCCGGAGGTTGGCGCGTGGTGGTCGTCGGGTCGGTCGCACCGATAAAAGCGACTTTCACGCCTTCCTTCTCTAGAATGGCAGCCGATTCGAAAAGCCGTATGCCCGTCTTTTTCTCTATGAAATTATAACAAATCACTCGGTAGTGCACTTCACCCATGAGTTCGCGGAATGCCTTTGGTCCGTAAACGACCTCCCAGTTTCCGGGCGTTCCGACGTCGATCCCTAGGGAGTTGAGCGGCGCTAATATCGCCTTACCGTTCGACCACGCGGCCACCGCGCTTCCTTGAAACGTATCCCCTCCGTCGACGGTGAAAACCGCGCCCATGGCAGATCGACGTCTTTCCTCGAGCGCGGTCTTAATTCGGGCGAAGCCCCCCATTTTGTGAAGGTGATTCGGGTCTTCGGGTAAATACTCCCAGTGCGTGTCGAGCTGTGCATGCATGTCGGCGAGATGTAAGAAGCGAACATGTTTTACGTTGCTTGCCTTACTTTGGTCGTCCGGTCTCGTCGCCGTCGCGCAGGAAAGAATCATCGCCATTGCTAAGACCGCGGCCAGCCGCCTGAGAAAATAGTTTTTCATGAAATACTCCGAAGATTAGGGGTGAAAATAAAGGTAACCCGACTTCTGAAGCTTAAGCACTTCCCAGGCGCCGGACGGCACCACGGTGAACCCATCTAGGAGTTCCGAAGCGGAGATCTTCATTTTCTTCAAAGTATTTTCGCAGGCTTCAAAACTTACTCCCGGGCGAGTGAGCAAGCCTTTCATCGCATCTTTCACGTCGGGTGACGCGGACTTTGTAAAGTGCTTCAAGGCACCGCTGAATACGAGGATCTTTATCTCGGGTGGGTTTTTTTCATGAGTGGCGGCGACCAGGATGTTTTCGACGTTCCGCATTCCAGAAACCGCGGCTTCGGGCGCATCCGCACTGAGTTGAACGACAATTCGGGGTGAATCGGCACCCAGAACTGTTCTCGCGGAGACCATCCCTACCGTAGCAATCAGAGCAAACAAAGTGGCGAGTTTCATAAGAGTTTATCGTCCGTAATTACGCTTGTTTTTTATATTCATATATTATAATATAATAATATGTTTGAAAGTAAATCCGGCTTTGAAAATATGTCACTCGAGGAGGTCTCTAAAAACTGCGTCGAAACTTCGAAGCTTTTAAAATCGCTCGCCCATCCGCAGCGACTTCAGATCTTATGCCATCTATCCCAGAAAAAACTGACGGTGGGTGAGCTCGAAAAGTTCTGCAAAGCCTCCCAGTCCGCCGTCTCTCAATTTTTGTCCCGAATGAAGGCCGAGGGGCTCGTAACGTCGGAGCGCGACGGTCAATTCGTCTATTACCGGATTACTGATGTGCGCGTTCTAAAACTGATCCGGGCGTTACATAAGATATTTTGTCCGTAACAAAGACACGAAAGGACCGGCAACCTATGTCAAATCAAGTGATCATCGACGTTCGAGAGGCTGACGAATACCAAGCGGAGAGGATTCTCGGATCTCTCCATATCCCCCTCGCTCAGTTTCAGACCGATACGGTTCGCGTGTTTCGCGAGTTACCCGAGGATACTTCCGTGCTGATCATGTGTCGAAGCGGAAAACGGGCCGCACTGGCGAGGGATCATGTGAAGGCGCTCGGAGTAGCGGGCAAAAGAGAAGTGTCTATTTACGCCGGCGGAATCCTTGAGTGGAAAAAACAAAGTCTGCCGACCGAGACCGTGAAAGAAGCGCATTTTCCCATCATGCGTCAGATCCAGCTGGTGGCGGGTTCACTCGTGTTGGCTTCGATCACGCTAGGGTACTGGGTAAATCCCGCATTCTTACTCCTGGGCGCGTTCGTGGGTGCTGGCCTCACCTTAGCTGGCGCGACAGGCTTTTGCGGGATGGCGATTTTGCTGAGCCGGGCGCCGTGGAACCGGGTCAGCCCCGGGGCGGATAGCCCATGAAGAATTCGACTACGCCCCTTCGTGAACTCGGAGTACTGACTCCGGTCGAGTTTCCGGCGGCTTGGGATCTATCCGCTATTCGAAGTGGTCAATGCATTTCGTATGTGGCTTGGAATTCGGAGGCTAAGGAAGGGATCGTGATCGACCCGAAAGATGGAGATCTCGAGGCTTACCGCGAGGTCACTTCGGCGCTCGCAGGCTACCTTTGGATCGCGGTGATCGACACCCATACACATGCCGACCACGTGTCGATCGGGCGGGAACTCGCGATCGAACTTCGGGCGCCGCTCGTCATGCACGCCCGGAGCCCGAGTACGCGAGTGGATATTAGGTTAGCGAACGAAACGTCGCTCCCGTCGCACGCCGGCCCCATTCAATTCTATTTTACACCGGGACATACTCCCGACGCGGTCACGGTAGTTTGGGGACCGTTCGCATTTACCGGGGATACGGTCGTGATCGGCGATACGGGTCGGGACGACCTACCCGGAGGCGATGCGGAAACTCATTTTGAAAGTATAGAGAAACTAAAGGCTTTGCTCCGCGCCGATGCCATCGTCCTGCCTGGACATGACTCGAAGGGAAGTCGAGCATCGACGTGGGGACAGGAATTACTCGAAAATAAATCCCTTCGTCAGTCGCGCGAAGATTTCGTCCGGGAGTCGAATGCCTACGATGCGCCCGCTCCCGAACTTTTGAAAAAATCGCTCAAGGAGAACTATAAATGACCCCAATTTTTGCACTGCTGATGGCGGTTTCGGGAGTTTTGACGGGAGTGTTTGCGGGAGTGTTCGGCGTAGGCGGAGGGATCGTCCTGGTCCCGCTCCTAACTCTCGGTTTTCACTACTCCCAAAAGGCCGCCATAGGAACGTCGCTCGTGGCTCTTCTTTTACCGGTCGGACTTCTAGGGGCACTTAAGTATTACCGGGCGGGAGACCTTTCCCCAGAGCAGGCGAAGACCGGCCTTATCATCGCCCTCGGTATTTTTATCGGGACCTATCTAGGAGCAAACATCGGAAGCGCGCTCCCACAAGCGATGCTCCAAAAATCGTTCGCCGTATTTCTCGTCTTAATTGCGGTGAAACTCTGGATGTACGCTTCGGCCTAAAGCGTCTCGAGCACCGTCGCAAGCCGTCGATCTGCATCTCCCGCCAGTGAGATCAGCTTCTCATCGCCGAGTATCTTCATCAGTGCCGATGGCCTCGCAAGTTCTACGGAGAACTTCGACGGTCCGACCTCCCTTACGACGGCATTGCACGGTAAGAGACTCGCCACATCCGGATTAGCCACATAAGCCTCGTACGCTAAGTTCGGATTGCATGCGCCAAGGATGACGGCCGGCGGAAGGTCCTTGCCGATCTTTTCCTTAATCTTCATATGGAGATCAATTCGGGTAAGGACGCCAAAGCCTTGGATCTTGAGGGCCGCCGTCACGCGGTCGATGACCGTTTCTAACGTCCCCTCGAAAGTGCGTTTAAAATTAATATTTTCCATGGACATCCCCGGCTTTCTTCAACAGAAGCTTCTAACGCGAATTTTTCGGCGTCAACTTCAAGCACCGTTCGAAAAAAATACTGCAATTATGGCACCTAATGAACTGGGGCCATTACACGCGGTTTGAAAATTGCTCTAGACTTCGTGTGGCAAAGATTCTCAGTTTTGAATTAATTGGTTAGACCCTTTTAGGATCCTTAGAAAAGCTTGCATCTCCTCCTCCATAGCATCCAGATCCCGATGACGATAGCGACGAACCCACTGCCCCGCTCAAGCCATTCCGTCGCGCGCCCGGTAAAAGCGCCCCGTGCAACAACTTGTTCCGAACGTGGAGGGATTCTGACAAAGTGCGCGCAATTTTTCGTCTTTCACACTCTTTCGCTACCTTTCCCACGCTTTCAAAAAATGCAAAATTCCGCGTAGGAAAATAGGCATTGAGAAGTGAAAAAGTTGTCCTACAATAGGACAACAGGCGCTGTAAGTGGCCGAAATTATTTAAGGGTCATCAAACCAGCCCTTTTTATGGGTTGGGGGTTCGAGCCGAATTTCTCGGGAGCCGAACCGTAAACGTAGACCCGACCCCGAATTCACTTTCCACCGTGATCTGCCCCCCCTGGGCGTGAACGATATTTTTGGAAATGTAGAGGCCGAGGCCGAGTCCCCCGAAATGTCCGTTGGAAACCGCTCGCTCGAATCTCTCGAAAATCCTGCCCTTGGCCTCGTCGGGAATCCCGACGCCCTGATCCGCAAACTCGAGGACCGCTTCTTCGTCCGTGCGGGTAACCGAAATCACGAGCTTCCGTACCCGAGCATACCTCAGGGCGTTCGTTAAAAGATTAATGACCACTTGTTCGATCCGCGCGAAATCCCACCTTCCGATCGTCTTTTCCGAAAGATTCAGCTCGACGGTAAAACCGGCCTTCACGATTTCGTCCTCGAACTCGTCGACCACTTGTCGAACGAGATCGTTCAGATCGAACTCCGTAATTCTGAGTTTCAACTTTCCTTCGACGATACGCGTGAGGTCCAACAGGTCGTTGACCAGTCGAGAAAGGCGGCGCACCTGCGCGATCGCGATCCCCCACATCTTTAAAAGTTTGGTCGCGGGAGAGGTTTTATATTCGCCGCTCTCGATCATTTC
>JAYVXM010000453.1:0-4305 GCA_043785205.1 Bdellovibrionales bacterium | reverse complement strand
CCGATCCGCTCCGTGGTCCGCTTCCTGATCGATCGGGTGCTCACTCGGCGCGAAATCGTCTTTCAGAAGGAAATCGACTCCGCGGTCCGCGACCTCGCGCTCGTCGTGAATCCGAAAGACTCGCTCACCGTTTTCGAAAAATTCGTCGGTCGGGTTTTGAAACCGGAAGGGATCGCCTTTTACATCCAGTCCTCTGATCCGAAGCTCCTTCGGCGGGAGCGCGCGATCGGCGGCGGATTCCGCCTGACGCACGCGCCGGCGGACATCCCGAAACACCACCCCATTTTCGACGCTCTCGCGCACGCGCGCGGAAAGTCCCAAGTTCTCCTCGACCAAATGCTCGAGGACGAAATCGAACGGATGGCGGGGCATGAGTTGAAAAATCGGTACGGGATCTGGCGCGACGCGATCCGGGGACTCGGCGGAAACATCGTCTTCCCATTCTCGAAGGACGGGCGGGTGCTCGGCATCGCCGTCCTCGACGTTCCCCAGCCGCCCGAGGAATACGGCGCGAACTGGTCGATCCTTCGGGATATGGAACCGTTCGCCGACCGCGTCGCCGAGCTCCTGGAGAAATCCTCGGTATTCGACCGTGAGCGGGAAGTCGAACGGCTCGCCACGCTCGGCGAGATGGCCGCGGGCCTCGCGCACGAAATCCGGAATCCGCTCGGCGCGATCAAGGGCGCCGCTCAGTACCTCGATCCGACGTCGAATCGCCCGGAGAGTCGCTTCCTTTCCGTGATCGTCGAGGAAGCCGACCGGCTGAACGCGGTCGTGACCCAGTTTCTCGACTACGCGAAACCTTCCGCCACGCGCGAGTACAAGGAAGTCGACTTAAACCACCTGATCCAGAAGCTCGTGATGCTCCTTTCGCCGACCGCCCCCGAGGACGTCGACCTCCGGCTCCAGTCGTCCCTCCTGAAGGCTCCGATCCGCTGCGCGCCGGAGCAGATCCATCAGGTCCTTCTCAATCTGATTCAAAACGCCTTCAAGGCGCTCCGGAAGTGGGACGTTTCGCGCGGCGATCCGACCCTCGGCGAGGTCGAAAAGCGCGTTCTCGTCTCACTCGACGCGTTCGAAACGGACGAGCTCCACTCGATGATCCGGGTCACGGTCGAGGACAACGGACCGGGCATCTCCCGGGAAAATCTCGAAAAAATCTTCATCCCCTTTTTCACGACGGATCCATCGGGTACGGGCCTCGGCCTGCCGATTTGCCGGAAAATTATCCAGGCGCATGGAGGAACGATCGAAGTCTCTTCCGTTCCCGGGGTCACCACCCAGTTTCGAATCATCCTGCCGGAGGCGCCATGAAGGGTCGGGTCCTCGTTGTCGACGACGAAAAGAACATGGGGCTCGTGATCCAAGCCATGCTCGATCGCGCGGGCTTCGAAGTCCTTTGTTTTTCGGACGCGCGCGAAGCCGCCGACGCCATCGAAAGCGAAGAGCTCGACGCCATCGTCACTGATCTCTACATGCCGGGCTTCGGCGGGCTCGAAATGCTCGGGCACGCGAAACGGCATCAATCCCAGGTCCCGGTCGTCATGATCACCGCGTTCGGAACCGTCGAGAGCGCGGTCACCGCGCTCAAGAACGGGGCGTTCGACTTCATCACGAAGCCGTTCGACCAGTCGGAGCTCCTCGAAGTCATCGACAAAGCCTGCCGAACCCATCGGGAGCGGATGAAGGAACCGGTATTCGACGGCGCCGCCTCGGCTCCCGCTCCCGGAAGCGTGCCCGCCTCGACATCCGGAACGGGACTCGCGGCCGAAGAGTTTCCCTTTTCGGGCACTAGTCCGAAGGGCCAGGAACTTCTCCGCGTGATCGAAAAAATCGCGGGCAGCGAAGCGTCGATTTTGATCCATGGGGAAAGCGGGACCGGCAAGGAACTCGTCGCTCAAGAAATCCATCGCCGCTCGTCGCGGGCCGATCGGCCGCTCATCAAGGTAAACTGCGCGGTCATCCCGGCGGCCCTGATCGAGAGCGAAATCTTCGGTTACGAGCGAGGCGCTTTCTCGGGGGCCGTTTCCTCGAAGCCCGGGCGGCTCGAGCTCGCGCACGACGGAACGCTTTTCCTCGACGAAATCGGCGAGCTTCCGCTCGAGACCCAGGCGAAACTCTTTCGAGCGCTACGTGACGGCGAACTCGAGCGGATCGGCGGGCTTTCGACGATCCAGGTCGACGTACGCGTGATCGCGGCGACGAACCAGGATCTCCCCACCGCCGTTCGCGAAAAGAAGTTCCGGGAAGATCTCTTTTACCGGCTGAACGTCGTTCCGGTCTTTTTGCCGCCGCTTCGGGAGCGCCTTGAGGACATCGATGCCCTGGTCGATCGGTTCGTCGAGCGCTTTAACCTGCGTCTCGGCAAGCGCGTGACCCGGGTCGAGCCGGTCGCCCGGGCAGCCTTCCGGAAATATCGATGGCCGGGGAATTTACGGCAACTCGAGAACGCGGTCGAGCGGATGGTTCTTCTCTCCGAGTCGGACACGCTTGCGGTCCGCGACCTCCCCGAGGAAATCGCGCTGGAACTCTATGGCGGACCGTCGGCGGTCGAGGAAGGCGCGCTCGGCTTCAAGGAGACCGTCCGGCGCAAGACCCAAGAAACCGAGCGGGAGCTGATCGAACGCGCGCTCGACGAGGTCTCGGGAAACGTCACCCGGACGGCCGAGAAGCTCGGATTATCCCGCAAGGGTCTTCAACTTAAGATGAAGGAACTCGGAATCAAGCGCTGAACGGAATTCGCCTAAGGATTGAACACCCGTCTAAAACCGGACGTACCGTCCCTCCTTCGCGGCCCCGGTGCGGGCTGGGCCGTGGTTCGCGCTAGGCACGATCTGTGCTTTGAATGGAGATATCCACTCAATGCCTTTTACGGAGAAAATATGAAAAAGTGCCTTTTCGCGGTCCTCAGCCTAAGCTTCCTTTCGGCCTCCGCCTTTGCCGGCGGCCTGACGACGGATTATACTCCGCTTAAGGGCAAGACGTGCAAAACGAAAAAATTAGGCGACGAAAACGGCGGCTACTTCACGACCCATTGTAAAGGGATGGCCGGCTATTCTGTGATCCTCGATGAAGGCGATAGCCGCAGCTCGCTTCGCTTCAAGCGTTCTGGGAGCGCGCCGATGGACGTTGAAGGAGGACTCATTACCGACAAGCAGCTTTCCTTCATCTATGTGGCCGGAACGAAAGTCGAATGGCGGTCGACGGTCGAGCACGGTAAGAAAACTCCGGTCGCGATCATTTACCGCGTCGCGGGCCAAGACGATTCCGATGCCGACGTGAAGAACTGGAAAGATATCCAGTTCCTCCAAGTCGCGAAAATCACCCCGAATCAAATTTGCGTGATCGCATCCGTGCTCGCGGACGGCAACGAAAACGCGACCGCCCGCCAGATCGCGGACGAAAAGGCCGCGACGTTCGTTTGTCCGAAACAGAACTAAATACCGACGACGTTGATCGCTCGGTAGAAAGCATTCGCGGAGAGGGTTATCGGACCCTCTCCGCGAATTTTTCTTTCTGACGAGGCAAGAGATTTCCGGATCGGAACTCGGGGCGCATCCAAATTATCCGGTAAGCGGGGCGTGGTCCTAGGAGTTAAATTTCTGGAAAAAGCATGCGCGTATCTGGGGGGGGGCGGAGGCGTTCTCCGATTTAACGGGCGAACGCCCAACGCGTGATCCAAATCGTCGCGTCGGTCGTCAGACGGAGTGACTCGCACGTCACCGCGTTCAGCCGGTCGCGCTCCGCGGACCGCGCCGGATTTTTCAGGAGGTCCTCGACGTCGACTTGGGCGGGGTTCAGCGGCACGCTGATCGTATGCTCCTTCAGACGCTTTCCGGCGAAATGGACGATCGCGCGGCCGGTCTCGGCGGCCCGGGCGATCGACCGATCTGTGATTTCGAGCGCGAGGTCTCGGGGGGAGTTCACGAGCAGGGTGCCTCCGGAGCGTTCGAAACATTCGCGGAACGGCGACGTTGCCCGGAGGAGGAGGGCGTGCCGGACGTAGCTTTCGTAGGCCCAATGGTAGTTCGTGACGACGCGAGTGGTTTCACCGAGGAGTGCCTCCAGCGCGGCCTCCGGCGGCCATTTGAAGAGGGCCCGCCAAGGTACCATCTCGAGGGTCGGGATCTGAACGGCATGGAAAGGTTGGGTCAGATCCTGGAGATAATGGATCGTCCAGCCGAGGATGCGCGCGCCCCAAGCGATGTCGCCCTTCCGAATCCGGTCGCGGGCCTCCGTGGCGAGGAGTTCAATCCGGTCGGGCGCTTGGCCGACGGCATGGAAGGGATATTGGAGGGTGGCGAG
>JAYVXM010000452.1:0-4306 GCA_043785205.1 Bdellovibrionales bacterium | reverse complement strand
GAAATAGGCGAGATGCGAGAAAAGAATTCCTGCGAGCGCTTTCGGACAGGCTCGGAAAAGATCGCGGAGGCGCTTTCGCATCGGCGGAGCGACGAGGAGGAAAAGGTAGGCCGCGAGCAGGGCGAAGAGAAAGAGCGATGAACCGCTGCGAGCGCCGCCGGGAAGGTAGCCGAGGACGATGAGGATCGACGAACCGACGAGGAGGAGAAGCGAACTCGAGAGGGATTTTCCGAAACTCACGAGGAGGGCGTCTTCCCACCGGCTTCCCTCGCGGATCAGGAGACACGCCGCCGCCGGCGCGCCGAGCACAGCGCCGGGCGAGATCCAGGAGAAAAGGAGGCAACCGATCGACGTCCGGAGGCAGGCGCCGAACGAAAGGGAGAGCCCGAACGCGCGCGCGAAAATCCGGTAACGAAGGGCGTCCGCGAGGTAGACCGAAATCCAAAGCGCCGCGACGAGCGCGACGAGGCCCGCGGTGAAATGAAGCGCGTTCCACTCGGCCGCGAGTTCCGCGAAGGAGCCGCCGCTTCGGTGGACAGCCCACCGGACCCCGAGCGCCGTCGCCGCGACGAGAAAGACGAGCGAGAGGATTAGCCGACGGGAGGACATGGACCAAATTTGCATCAGTTTCGGAGGTTCTGGTACCTTGATCGTATGGTCATCATCATTGGCGCGGGTCCGGCCGGCCTCGCCGTCGCCGCGGTCCTCGGGCGCGGGGGAATTCCTTACCGAGTTTTGGAGCGGAGCGACCGAATCGGCGGCGCGTACGCCACGATCGATCCGGAACTTCGGCTGCTCACGCCGCGCGATTTGACGAGTCTTCCCTATGTCCCGATGAAGGCCGGCGCCGACGACCGGCCGACGGCGGCCGAGTTCGCGGACTATCTCGAGAGTTATCGCGCGAGCGAAGGAATCCGCGTCGAACCCGGCGTTTCCGTCGCCCGCGTCGAATCCCGCGGTCGGGGATTCGTCGTCGTCGATTCCGCCGGCACGGGATTTCCCGCGGATCAGGTCGTCGTCGCGACCGGGAGCTTCGGTTTCCCAAAACCCTCGGGGATCGCCGCCGCGAAGTATCCCGGAGTTCGGTTTCTCGAGGCCGGCGACTGGCGCGCGATTCGCGCCGCGAGCGGACGGCGGTTCTTGATCATCGGATCCGGCATTTACGCGACGGAACTCGCGACCCGACTTTCGGAATCTTCGCCCGTACATCTCATGGCCCGCCCGGGACTTCGGTTCTTGCCGCTTCATTTCCTGGGGGTGCCTATCCACCGATGGTTGATGCCGTTTGAACGGCTACCGAAGTTTTTCTTTCCGCGCATCTGCGGAAAGGGGTGGCGGGAACCGCTGATCGACGTCGGCGTCGCGGCCGCGATCCGGAGCGGAAAGGTAAGTCTTTGTCCGCCCGCCGCGGACCTTCCCGCCGGCGCGGGGATCGAGATCGTCGTGAATGCGACGGGATTTCGACACGACCTTTCCATTCTGCCGTCGGAAATTCGTCGGAACGCGGCGGGCGAAATCGACACGCTCCGGAATCAGAGCCGGTCGCATCCGGGTTTATTCATTCTGGGGGCCCACTGCTCCGGCGGGATCGATTCGAAGTACCTCCGCGGCATTCGCCGAGACGCGCTCCGAATCGGGAAAATCCTCGCAAAACAGCGGAAAAAGTAACTCCTCGACATCCGGTCCGCCTGCGTTACTATCGCCCGAGGAGCGCCCGACTATGAGCCTTGAGACCCCTTCCGCCGCCGCCGAAGTCGCCCCGAAAATTCCCACGCGCGAGTTTCGCCCATACACCTTTTTCAAGATGACGATGAGCACCTGCCCGGAGTGCCTGAAGATCATCCAGACCCAGGTCGTCTTCCAAGATAATAAGGTCTACTTCATCAAGCAGTGTCCGGAGCACGGCGAGAGCCGCGCTCTCGTGAGCGAGGATGCCGAATATTACCGGAACGCCTTTCGCTTCATCACCGCAGGCAGCAAGCCGCTCAAGTTTTCGACCGAAGTGAAGGAAGGTTGTCCGACCGACTGCGGACTCTGCCCGTCGCACCAGCAGCATACCTGCCTCCCGATCATCGAAGTCACCGACCATTGCAATCTCGAGTGCCCGATCTGCATCGTGGACAACCAGTACTCGAACCACATGTCGCTCGACGATTTCCGGAAGGTCATCCAGCTCCTCGTCGACGCCGAGGGCCGGCTCGAGACGATCACGATGAGCGGCGGCGAACCGACCTCGCATCCCCAGTTCTTCGACCTGGTCGATATCGCGACCCGCCCCGAGATCGGCCGCGTTTCGGTGGTGACGAACGGGATCCGCATCGCGCGCTCGAAGGAGTTCTGTAAGAAGCTCAAGGAAAAGAACGTCTACGTCATCCTTCAGCTCGACGGATTCACCGACGATATTCAAATCGCCATTCGCGGTCGTCCGCTGATGGAGCTGAAAAATCAGGCCCTCGATAATCTCGAGGAATTCGGCATCGCGACCCAGATCGCCTACGTGCCGGCGAAGGGCGTGAATGATCACCAGCTCGGGAAAGCGGTCGAACTCCTGATGGCCCGTGATAATATCCTCTCGCTCCTGATTCAGCCGGTCGCCCACACGGGTCACGGCGGCGGGAAGTTCCCGCATAATCCGATGGATCGGCTCACGATTCCCGGCGTGATCCACGCGATCGAAGAGCAAACGAAGGGCGTCGTCGCCCGCGAGGATTTCATCCCGCTGCCGTGTTCGCATCCGCTCTGCGTTTCACTGACGTACCTCCTGAAACTCGACGACGGAAGCTACATGCCTTTCCCGCGCTTCGTTGACATGGAGAAGCACATCGAGCTCTTCGCGACGACGGCGACGCTGGAGGCGAACGCGCACACCGAAGGTACGCTCCGCGACGTCATCACCGACCTCTGGAGCACGGCCGGCGAAATTCCGGACTCGGATAAGATCGTCAAGGCGCTCCGCCGGGCGCTCCTCGAAATGTTCCCGAACAAGAACATGCCTCAGGATCAGGTCCGCCGCCTGACCGAACGCCAGGCGAAGACGATCTTCATCCACCACTACATGGACCGGCACGATTTCGATCTCGAGCGCCTCATGAAGTGCTGCCACCATTATCCCCAGATCGACGGCCGGATCATGCCGGCCTGCGGATTCAATATGTTCCACCGGGGCGCCGCGAAGGGCCCGAATACCGCGCGTCCTTCGTTCGGTAAAGGGCCGTTCCTCAAGTAGGATCTTCGGAGAGATGATGGCGGACCGCCCGAAAGCATTGATCGTCGGCGTCGCGAACGAGCGGAGCCTCGCCTGGGCGATCGCGCGGCACCTGCATCGGCAGGGAACGGAACTCGGCTTCAGCTACTGCGGGGAGAATCTCGAGCGGCGGGTTCGTCCGCTCGCCGAGTCGGTCGAAGCCGCGTTCGTCGAACCGTGCGACGTGACCCGCGAGTCCGACGTCGAAAACCTTTTCGAAGTCGCGCACCGAAAATGGGGCCGGATGGACGTCCTCGTCCACTCGATCGCCTCCGCGCGGGTCGAGGATCTCGAAGGGTCCTTCCGGCAAGTCTCGCGGGAGGGATTCGCGTACGCCCTCGAAGTCAGTGCGTATTCGCTCGTCCACCTCGCGCGCCGCGCGCATCCCCTCATGAAGGAGCGCGGCGGGAGCATCCTCACGCTCACGAATTCGGGATCGACGCGGGTCGTGCCGAGTTACCACGTGATGGGCGTCGCCAAAGCCGCGCTCGAATCCGCGGTCCGGTATCTCGCGGCCGACCTCGGCCCGGATAAGATCCGGGTGAACGCGATTTCGGCGGGACCGGTGAAGACGTTCGCCGCGATGGGCGTCACGGGATTCAACGCCATGCTCGAACGGGCGGCCGTCGAGAGTCCGCTCCGGGAAAACATCGATGGCGACGACGTCGGAGCGCTCGCCGCGTTTCTCGCGAGTCCCGCCGCTCGGCACATCACCGGCACCTGTCAATACGTGGACAGCGGTTTAAATATCTTAGGATCTTGACGATGGAAGCGACGGGACGGTTGGCGAAAAAACGGGTTCTGGTGACCGGCGGATCCCGCGGTCTCGGCGCCGCGTTCTGTCGCCGATTCCACGCGGAAGGAGCCGACGTCGCCTTTACGTTTTCGAGCGACCGCGTCGGCGCGGAAAAAGTGCACGCGGAACTTTCCCGGACGGGTGCCCGCGTTCGTTCCCACCAGGTCTCGGTCCTCGACGCCGTCGCCATCCCAGCGATGGTGAAGGAGATCGAAGCCGAATGGGGCGCGATCGACATCCTCGTGAATAACGCGGGGATCAGCCAG
>JAYVXM010000451.1:0-4308 GCA_043785205.1 Bdellovibrionales bacterium | reverse complement strand
CCCGCGTGACGATGCCCGGCCGAAGGAGAATCGGATCGCCGTCTTCAGTCACGCGCAAGATCGTCGACTCGAGCCCGATTTCGCAAGGACCGCCGTCGAGGATCACGTCAATCCGGTCGCCGAGTTCCTCCATCACGTCCGCGGCGGACGTCGGACTGATCCGCCCGAACCGGTTCGCGCTCGGCGCGCAGACGCCGAGACCGAGTTCGCGGATGAGGGCCCGCGCGACGGGATGTTTCGGCGCCCGGATCGCCACCGTTTCCATACCGCTCGTCGCGAGGTCGGGAACGAGGTCGCTCTTCGGCAATACGAGGGTGAGTGGTCCCGGCCAGAATTTTCGGATGAGCGTGTCGATCCGCTTGATCGCGAGGTCGGAAAGGTCGTGCGGATAAATCAGCTGCTCCCGCATCAGGTCGGCGAGCGTCGCCGATGCGGGGGCGATGTGGACGATCAGCGGATCGAAGGTCGGCCGCTCTTTCGTGAGGAAGATCTTCGAGAGAGAGCTGGCCTCGAACGCGTTTCCCGCGAGTCCGTAGACGGTCTCGGTCGGCATGGCGACGACGCCGCCTTGCTTGAGAATTCGGGCGGCCAACGTGATGTTCGCCGGGGTCGCCGCGAGGATCTGGGCGCGTTTCGGCGCAGCGGTTTTCACGAACCCCCCACGGTGCTATCCGCCATCAGGATCGGTTCGATCCGTTTCCAAACCTCTTCCATTTTCATTCCGCGCGACCCTTTGATGAGCAGGGCGTCCCCGCTATGCATTTCGCGCGCGAGCGCGTCCGCGAGCTCGCTGTGGGTTCCGAAATGGCCGACTTGGGCGCGCGACGATCGCTTCTTCAGCTCGTCGAAAAGCCAGCGCATCCGTTCCCCGTAAAGAAAGATCGTGTCGACCCGGGTCGTCCCGAGCTTGCCGGCCAGCGCCCGGTGGAAGGCCTCTTCGTGTTCTCCGAGTTCGAGCATGTCGCCGAGTACGGCGATTTTCTTTTTGGCGTCGTGCCGGAGGGCGACGGACTCGAGGAGGTCGAGGCCCGCTTCGACGGAAGTCGGATTCGCGTTGTAGTAATCGCAAAGGACCGGAGTCGATCCGGGAAGCATCCGGAGTTCCGACCGTCCGCCGGCGCCCCGGTACCCGGAGAGTCCGCGCTGGATTTCGATCGGCGAAAAACCGAGCGCACGCGCGATCGTGACGGCGACGAGAAGATTCCCGGCGTTATGGGCTCCCGGAACGGGCATCGTGAGTTCGAAACCGGAGCCGTCGGGCAGGAGGATTCGCAGCGCCTCACGGGCGGGAAGGTATTCGCCGCGAATCGATTTATCGAGAAGCGCCTTTCCGGCGGAGGCGGTGAGCGAGCAGGTCCAGGCGTTCGCCTCGGGCGGAAGCGCGTCGGAAATCCGGGAGATCCACGGATCGTCGAGCCGAACGGCGACCATCGCCCCGGCCTTTCCGGGAATGAGGAGGGCGAGGCTCTCCTCGCGCGCCACCGTTTCGACGTCGATAAGTTTTTCGAGGTGCTCGGGACCGATCGCGGTCAAGCACGCGTGAGTCGGATTCACGAGCGCGAGGTGTTTCGCCATGGCGCCAGGTTCGTCGATGCCGACTTCGACGACGACGATATCCGCGCCGACGGGGACGCTGAGCAGGGTCATCGGAATCCCGACGAAGCCGTTTTGAGACCCTTGGGTCGAAACGACGCCGCGGAATCGTCCACCCAAGATCGCGGCCAGAAGTTCCTTCGTGGTCGTCTTCCCGACCGATCCCGCGACGACGACGAATGGAACGGTGAATTTTCGGCGCCACGCTTGGGCGAGCTCGCGATAGGCGGTGAGCGAATCGCGGACCGCGAAGACCTCGACGTCGGCGGGGAGGCCCGCCGGAATTTTTCCGGCGTCGGCGAGGATGGCTTCGGCACCTGCCTTCACGGCGGCGGAAATGAAGGCGTGCCCGTCGAACTGATCTCCCGGAAGCGCGACGAAGAGGCCGCCAGGTTTCACGCTCCGGGAATCGCTGGTGATGGCGGCGTACGTCCGCGCGAAGCGCGGGCTTATGCTCAGCGTGTCACCGATCCATTGGGAGTCGAAGGCCATGGCCGGAGCTTAGCGGAAGATCCGCCGGGGGGCTACGGTCTTGCTCGCCTCTCGTTACCGATAGACGGGAGTGTTGTCTTTCGCCCAGGCCTCTATGTTCGCCGTGAAGTTCGCCAGGCGAACGAGGTCGATTTGGTAGAGTTGATTCATCAGGATTTTCGGGGCGAATCGGCCGAAGAACCGGGCGCGGGCCGTCTTCGTCCGGGCCGAGGCGCCGCCGAAAACGTAGCTCAGATTTCCGGTCTTCTCCTCCGCCGCGGTCGCGGGACGGACGCCGACCCACCATTCGAAGCCGTCGAGGAGCCGGGTCGTCTTTCCCGTCGACTCTTCGAGCATTCGAAAACGGAGCGATTCGCCCGGTTTCGGCGGAAGAACCTCGGCGCGGATCTCGAATCGCTTCCATTCCTTCGCTTTCGGCTCGATCCCGAAAACGGCGGTCATTCCGGGGGCGATGCGGTCGTAAGTCTCGACCGCCTTTCCGTTTTCGAGGAGCGCGACCCCTTTCAGGGCGTGGTGGAAAATCGGAAAATTTCGCGTGTCGCGGAGCGCGGGGAGGAGCGCGGACGGCGCTTCCTTCGAAGGAACTTCGCGCGACCATTCGATCGGGAAGTCCGGTCCTCGGCTGAAAAAGGCGGTCGCCGCACCGGCGATCGCGATGAAGACGAGAAGTCGGACGAGAAGCGTTTTCATGACCTTCGGACGTTAACCTGTTACGTTCAGGGCGTGAACCCCGAACTCGCGATCCTTTGGGAAAATCCGCACTTCGTCGTCGTGAATAAGCCCGCCGGACTCCTGTCGGTGCCCGGCACGAACTCGCGCGAGACGAGCGTCCTGAAACTCCTTTCGCGCCTCTATCCAAAGCGTCGCCATATCCCGGTCCACCGGATCGATCGCGAAACGACCGGGGTCCTTCTCGTCGCGCGGGACGCTGCCGCCCACCGCGAGGCGAATCGTTGGTTCGAAAAACACCTCGTGAAAAAGGAATACCTGGCGATGGCTCGCGGGCACCCGCGCCTCCCGGCGTTTCGGGTGAACAGCCCGATCGAAGGGAAGCCTTCCCTTTCCCAAATTCAGGTCGTCGAACGTTTCGGAAATGAACTGAACGCCGCCTTTCTCTCCCGAGTTCGAATCGCGTCGGGGCGTCGGCACCAGATCCGAATCCACCTCGAGGCCGAAGGGTACCCGATTCTCGGCGACTCGAAGTACGGCGGCCCCCGCACGTTCGCGGGCATCGAATTCCCGCGTTTCGCGCTCCACGCCGAGCGCCTCGTCCTTCCCCCCGACGCGGAGAAATTCGGCGTCGGAAAAACTGAACGCGAGTTCGTCGCGCCGTTGCCTCCCGACTTCTCCGAGTGGGTGGCGTGGCTTCGCGGACTCGGAGATCATCCGGAGATAGCGTCATGAATGGAATCGCGAACCCACTCGAAGCGGCTTGGAAAAGCCGGGAGGCGATTCTCTCGTCGTCCGTCGGCGCTGTCCGTATTTTCCACGGTCCGGGCGAAGGCGCGGGCCATCCGGAGCTCTCGCGGATCGCGATCGAGTTTTTTCAGGGCGCCGGAACCTCGGCCTACGCCTGGGTTTATTCCTGGGAAGTCGGTGGCGTGCTAGCCCTCAGCGCCGAGATGCGGACGGAGCTCGAGAAATTTCTACGCGGAAAGGGGGTTTCGGGCGCCGTTCTGCTCGAACGCCCGGAAAAGGACACGCCGGAGGACGCGACCGCGCTCTTCGGACACCTTCCCGAATTCCTCGACGTGACCGAGTTCGGGCTTCAGTACCGGATTCGGTTCGTCGGTACGAAGCATCCAGGACTCTTCCTCGATCACGCTCCCCTCCGTGAATGGCTGATCTTGAATACCGGCGATCGCCGGGTTCTGAACACGTTTTCCTATACGGGATCCCTTTCGGTCGCGGCCCGCAAGGGCGGCGCGAATCGGGTGGTCACCCTCGATCTTTCGCGACCGACCGTCGCCTGGGCCCGGGAAAATTGGGAGCTGAATTTCGGGAAGGCGGAGATCGGCCCGTCTTCGGAAACCGACTTCATTTACGGCGATGTTTTCGAATGGTTTCCGAAGCTCGAAAAGCGGGGGGACCGCTTCGACGCGATCATCCTCGATCCGCCCTCTTTTTCTCGCTCGGAAAAGAAGGTCTTTTCGACTTCGAAGGATCTCCCCGAACTCCACGCCTCCGCCTTCCAACTCATCGAGCGCGGCGGGCTCCTGATCA
>JAYVXM010000450.1:0-13515 GCA_043785205.1 Bdellovibrionales bacterium | reverse complement strand
TTCCTTTTTCTGATCTCCGGAGTCTTCTTCTTCGTCTTCGTCATCTCTTCCTACCTCTTTTTCTCGAAGGGCTTCGAAGGCAAGGGTAAGGCGGCTTCGAAGGGAATCTTCAAGAAGGAAGGCGTCGCCGTCCTCGAGATCAACGGCGTGATCATGGATTCGAAAAAGGTCCTTAAGGCGATCAAGACCTTCGAGGAAAATCCGATGGTGAAAGCGCTCGTCGTGCGCATCAATTCGCCGGGCGGCGCGGTCGCGCCGTCGCAGGAAATCTACGAGGCGATCCGCAAGTTTCCGCACCCGAAGGTCGCTTCCATGTCGAGCGTCGCGGCGAGCGGCGGCTACTACGTCGCGGTCGCCACCGATCAGATCTATTCGAACCCGGGAACGATCACGGGCTCCATCGGGGTCATCATGGAATTCGCGAATCTCGAGAAGCTCTACGAATGGGCGAAAATCAAACGGTTCTCGATCAAGACGGGTAAATTCAAGGATTCGGGCGCGGAGTATCGGGAAATGCAGCCCGAAGAGCGCGCTCTTCTCCAGGGCATGGTCGACGACGTCCTCGTCCAATTCAAGACCGCGGTCGCCGCCGGACGGAAACTGACCTTCGACCAGGTCACTCCGCTCGCCGACGGGCGGGTCTTTTCGGGAACCCAGGCGAAGGCCGCGAAACTCGTCGACGAGCTCGGCGGGATCGAAGAGGCCATCGCCGCCGCCGGTAAGCTCGGCGGGATCGAAGGGAAGCCGAGGGTCATTACCGAGGAGAAAAAGCATAAAGGGGCGCTGGAGCTCATTCAGGACCTGGTACGCGAGGACGACGACGAAGACTCCGAGTCGAGGAGCTCGAGCCGATTCGCGTCCGCGCTCCAGAAGATCCTGGGCCTCGGCGTGGGCCTGGATAAAGTCCGGACCGTCCTCGAGCCCGGAATCTACTGGATCTGGAAAGGCGCGCTCTGATAGGACCCTAATCCTCATGAGCATCGCCCCCAAACCCGCCCGTTCCGCCGGACCCCGTACCGTTCCTCGATCCGTCCCGCGAAGATTGGCGCTCATGATTTTGACCGATGTCCTGGCCAATCGGAAAGCCCTCGACGACGCGATCGAGGACCATTGCGCCCGTCACTCGGGACTGACCGGCGCGGATCGCGCTTGGCTGACCGAAGTGACGAGCGGGGTTGTTCGGAACCTTCGTCGTCTGGACCTGGCGATCGACGCCTATTCCCTGAAGAAGAAGCCCGCCGGCAAAATCCGGAAGATTCTCGAGATCGCCGTTTACCAACTCCTCCATCAGGATCGCGTCTTTCCGGCGACGGTCGTTTCCGAAACCGTCGACTTCGTCCGGTCCGAAGAGGGCGAGCCGCCGGCCAAATTTGTGAACGCGCTCCTTAGGAAGGTTTCCGATGCCCGCGCCGAATGGCGGGAGCTGCCGGCACCGGAGGCGCGGGCGCCGCTCTCCGAAAAAGCCGTTTGGGCGAGCATGCCCGACTGGTGGTGGAAGAAACTCGAAAAGGATCACGGATACGACGAAGCCCGCGCGATCGCCGCCGCGGCGCTCGAGCGCCCGGAAACGTGGTATCGCCTGAAATCGGAAAACGATCGGCCCGATTTCCTCGAACGCGGTCCCCTCCCGCTTTCGGCCCGCATGCGCGCCGACGCCGACGCGGGCGCCATCGCGAAGTTACCCGGATTTAAAGAGGGAAAATGGATCGTCCAGGATCTCGCTAGCCAGAATCTCGTCGATCGATTCGTCGGATTCCTGCGCGAAACGAAGCGGCCCTTGATGATTCTCGACCGGTGCGCGGCGCCGGGCGGAAAAAGCGTCGCGATGAGCTGGCTCGGAGCCGAGGTGTTCGCGGCCGACTCGAGCGATTCGCGCCGGAAGCTTCTCGAAGAGGCGGTCGCGCGCGCGGCACCGGCGGTCCGGGTCCTTCCCGAATCGGATCTCGCGAAGGCGACCCCGATTTCCGCGATCTGGATCGACGCGCCCTGCAGCGGATCCGGAATCCTTCGCCGCCATCCGGACGTTCGTTGGCTCCGCAACGAGTCCGATGTCGGTGCGCTCCTCGAAATCCAGTCGAAGCTCCTCCGGGAGGCGATCGCCCTGATTCCCACGGGCGGGATCGTTTTTTACAGTGTTTGTTCGCTCTTTGCGGAAGAGGGCCGCAACCAAATTCGATCGATCGCCTCGCTCGTGAAGGTTCACGAGGAGATTCGCCTCGGACCGGACCAGACTCCGTCTTACGACGGATTTTTCGGCGCGATCCTCGAAAAACTCTGAGTCGTCGGCCTATTTCGTCGGCGGCTTCTTTTTCGAGTATTGGATTTCCGACAGGCCGGCGGCGTCCGGCAGAACGGAACTCACCGGTACGGGATCTTCCGCGTGATCGACCTTCGGGCGAAGGTGGGGGGCCGGAGTCTCCTCCTTTCCGGATTTTGATTTCTTAGAATAGATCATTTCCTTTTGGATTCCGTCCCCGGAAAGGACGGTCGCCGCCTCCGTCGGCGCTTCGGTCGCCGGGGGCGGCGGAGCGGCGGAGCGGGCCGGCGCGTATTCCGGGAGGGACGGCACCGACGATCCGTCGTCCTTCTCCTCGCGTTCGCCGTTTGGTTTGTCGGGAGTCTTATTCGGGTAGACGGTCGGTCGCGGCGGGGGGGTTTGGGCGCGCTGGAATCCGTCGTGGTAGGCGCGCAGTTTTTCTTCGAGAGCCGTCGACTTTTCCCGCACCTGCGGATCGTCGAGCTTCATTCCGGGTTTCAAAACGAGCGCGTCGAGCGCGTTGCGGGCGGTGTTCACTTCCTCTTGGAGGCGGGACTGCTCGGATTCGGCGGTTCCGAGCGTGCCGGCAAAGAGGGGACTCGCGGAGAGTACGAAGCTCAAAATCGCTATAATCGAGCCGAAATCCAGGGTCTTTCGGGACACATCTGAATAAATACCCATAGCGTATTGTCATGAAGAATGACGCCACTGTAAAATAGAAAGTGGGTCTATTCCGGGGGTTAGGGATGCGAAAAGATTTTTTCACGGCTTCGACGCCAATTCTGTTGCTCGCGCTAGGCGCGCTGCCCGCATACGCGGGTGGTTCGGCGTTGCCGGTCACGATCACGATTCCGTGCGACTCTCCGCCATGGCTGACGTGCGCGGATCTGAAGAAGAAACTGATCGATGGCGAGGTCGCCACCGCTTCCGGGTTCCCCGGGGGCATGAAGGCCGTGATTCGCGAGATGCTCGACGATGTTTACACTCAGACCGTTCGTTTCGCGAAAAATCTGGTGAATCAGGCGGACTGCACGACGTTCGATAACTTGAATAAGCCGCCGCTTTGTTCCCCTTTGAAAATTCCGGAGAATGGATGCGCGGACGAATCCGTGAACGCTTACAAGGTAAAAACGGGCAGCGCGAAGTGCCCGCCGATCTCGCTCGTGGGTGCCGCCACGAAGGATCACCCCCTCTTCAGTTTGGGGAAAAGTGACCTCGGTTCGCTCGAGAGCTCGAACGTTTCGGCGGCGTTGATCATGGCGATCAGCAATCAGGGCGCCGATATTACTTCCGAAATCGCGAAAAACGCGCTGACCATCCAACCGACGAGCCCCTGTTACGCCCGCGCCTCGACCTTGCAACAGCTGATCGCCAATCAATCCGACGTGCAGCTCATCGCGAAAATCAACGCTTGCGATCCGAATGACCAGACCCAGAATTGCAGTGCGAAGGAATATTTCAAAGGCACGGTTACCACGATCCTTTCCGGTTACGTTCAACTTGCGAAATGTCGCCTTTCGGACGAATCAACGGCGAAGTTTATCGCGTTTACGACCGATCCGGGCTCGCCGATGAAACCCTACACCGACGTGCTCCGCGATCTTTTCATCCAGCAATGTTTCTACCCGAACCAGGGGAATCCGGCCGCCATGCGGGCCTGCTACGCCCAGCGGTACGACGCTTGGATCAAGGCGCGCGCGCGCGCCGCCTTTCCAAACGTGGCGGCCGCATGTCCGTAAATGAATTGAAAAAAGAATCGGAGTCGCTATGAACGGTGATTTTAAAATTCGAAATGGGGTCGGAATCGCCGTTCTTTTTGGCGCCGTCCTCGGTCTTTCGGAAACCGCTTCGGCGGCGGTGAGATGCCAGCTTCGCCTCGGAAACGGATGTAACGGGCCGGTCGTCTACGAGATCCAGCTTTGCGCGGCGGTGACGTTCGTCCAAGGTCAATGTGTGCAGCTCTGCCAGGGCGTGGCGCCGATCTGCAACGTTTCCGATTTCGACGCCTGGGTAAGCGCCTACGATCAAAAGGGCCGAAACGGCTTCAAGGGTGATCTCGCCCAAACGTCGGCTCCGGACAATTACGATCAGACGGGTCAGCTGAACGCGACTTCCGGAAACTCCTACACGGTTTGCATGTCGCAAAAGATGGGAATTATCGGCGGCTATTCGAATCCGATTCCCGCGTCGGCCCCGAAGCCGTGTCCAACGGTAACCGTCGCTAGCGCCACGAACTGCACTGGCGGCACGGTTTTCAACGGCGACCCGACGAATCCGAAATGCATCACCAAAGACTCGTACTGCGCGGGCGGGGGGTCCGCCGGAAATTACGTGACGACGATGAACGCGGGCTTCCAGATGGTCGCCGTTCAGAATCAGCATTTCGTGGTCGCGCCGGGACAAGATCCGAACTTGATCAATAGCGCGGCGACCGCCGGATCGTATCTGGCCGGTCTCACCGCGCCGACGACGACGAAGGCGACCGGCTTACTCGGCGCCCAGAGTTTCAACTCGTCGAATTCAACCGGACGGAGCGCGGGCGCTTCGAATTCCGGCGGGGGCGTCGGCGGAACCCCCGCGTTGACCGGCGGCGGTTCGGCGGATAAGGAAGCGGCGACGGCGAACGTCGGCGCGAACCCGAGCGCATTCGCCTCGAAAGACTTCGGTTTGGAAGGGGCGGCCTACGGCAAGGGTTCCGGTGGCGGAGCCGGATCGGCCGGCGGCGCGGGCGGCGGCGCGGGCGGAAGCGGCGGCGCCTCCTGGTTCGGCGGCGGCGGCGGCGCGGCCCTGGCCGGATCGGCGGGTGAAGAGCTCGGATTCGAAAACGGGGGCGCGAACGGCGCGAGCCGGGGCCTCGCATCCGACGGAAGTCTAAAGGTCGAAGATCCTGCGAACTATTTCTTGATGAGCGACGTCGGAACTTCGCTCTTCAAGCGGGTTACCGCGCAATTTCGGAAGAAGGAACGCAGCCTCGTCCTGAATCAAACTCTCGACGCGCGCTAGTGTCCCGTCCGAGATCCTAGTCGCGAAGCTTTACGCGCATGCCCCGGCGCCAGAATTCGCGCGGCCCAAGCGCGTGTCGAAGCGGAAATTCGGGCTGACAAATGAGGACTTCCTTTTTCGCGCGCGGATCCCGCGAGAGCGGGTCGGTGAGGACCAATCGTTCCTCCGGCCCGGCGCGGTCGGGGTTTCGATCTTCGTTCGCGGTGATCCAGAGGTAGGAGTATTTCAGCCACTCCTTTTCCTTCGAGAGTCCGCGCGAAAACCAGCCGAACCATTTTCCGGGAACTTTTCCGGGAATGCTGAAATGGCACCAGTCGCGCCCGCCCGCGAGGGGGCAATTCCCGGCGTGTAGGCAAGGCCCCCAGATCCGGGACGGATCGGGTTCGACAAGTTCCTCGGAAAAGAAAAAATCGCGGAGCTGAGATAGCGTCTGCGAAGGGATCCGCGCCGCAGGTTCCGCCCACAAAATTCCGCCGCCCGTTTTCGTGAGTTCGAAGAGGTGGCGAAAGGGACGAGGATCTGGCGCGCCGTCGCGCATCGGAAGGTATTCGTTCACGGTATGACCGAAAAGGGCGAGGGAGACCGGATTTTTTTCGCGGTAGATCGTCTCCCAGAGATCGCCGACCTGGAGGCGAATCGAAACGCGACCCCGGGTTTTCGGAAAGGATTCACCGATTCGGCGAAGGAGGGCGTCGCCGTCTTTCAGGATGCTCGAGTTCTGATCGAATAGGACGAACTCGATTTTTTCCGGAAGCGGATCCTTCCGTCCGAGTAATAAAATCAGGAGCGCGATCGAGGCCGTCGCCGGTCCTGCACCGAGGTCGATCACCCTCAACGTGCCGGACTTGCTCGCCTGCGCGAGGGCGGCGTCGATGGCTTTCGAATGGAGCTGGAAGAGGGCCACGAATTTCGCCGCCTGGAGCGGAAGAAAATAGAGGAGGTAGCTCGAACGGTATTTTTCGTGGGCGAGGTAATCTTGGAGGTTTTTCGGGCGTGCGTCGGTGAAGAGATCCGAAAGTTCCCGAACGCCGCGAAGAAAGAATTTCCCGTCTTCGGCGGAGAACGGTTTTCCCTTCCAGCTCTCGCGAGGGGAGTAGCGATCCTTCACCCAGGCCGGGAGGCATTCGTCGAAGAACCAGACCCACGACGGCGGGAAGTTCACCGCGGAGGCTGCCTGCTCCGCCTTGCGGATCGCCGCCGTTTCCGAGGCGCGGAGTCCGGCGCTCTTGCCGATCGGACGAACGCCCTTCGCGCGGCCCTCGATCGGTTTCGCGCGGGCGGGCTCGTCGTCGATGTCCGTGTCGTCATCGTCGCGACTAGGAAATTCCTGCCGGGAACCGCGCGGTGGAAGATTCACTTTTAAGCGCTTTTTTCCGCCGTCGCCTGAGCGAGAGTCCGACTTTTGGCGGTGATTTTTTTTCGGGTTCATCGAACCTCAAGATTAGCACGGAACGCGCGGTTGGACATGTTAAACTAGGAGGTAAGGAGGCGTATGGAAAACCGCCGACACGACGTTCTTCGCGACGCTTCGAGATCCATTTGGAAGGAACGCTTCACTCGGAACTTCGAGTTTTACTGTCCGATGTGCACGACTCCGCGGCGAATCGGAATGAATCCCCGTCCGGGTTCGTTGATTCACTTCGGGCAGGTCGGCATCACCTCCATCGTCATCGCCATTCTCGCCGAACATTTTTATCCCTGGATCGGATGGAAGGGTCTCGTGAGTTTTCTTCCGCTCTGGATCGGATTCGAAACGATCTACCGAGGCCGCGTCCGGGCGAAGGTGACCTGTTCGAAGTGCGGCTTCGATCCCGTTTTATATTTAGTCGATGTAGAAAAAGCGCGCGGGGCAATTCAAGAACACTGGCGGAAGCGATTCGCGGAAAAGGGAATTCCATATCCGGAGCCCGTCCTGGGAAATGACGCGCCACACAGACAGGGCGCTGCGGCATTGATGACGAAATCCCGTGAAGTCTCCGAAGATTCGGCGTCCTTCTCCGCGGAAGATTAGATTCCCGGGCGACGCGCGGGGATCGCTTGACGGAGTGATCCCGTGCCCATAAACCGTGGGGCATGTCTGTAAATAAAGTTATTCTGGTGGGGAGATTGGGTCAAAATCCGGAAGTTCGGTACACGCCGAGCGGATCCGCCGTCGCGAATTTCAGCGTCGCGACGAACGAGGCCTGGACGGATAAAAGTGGTCAAAAACAAGAACGCACGGAGTGGCACCGTGTGGTGGTTTGGGGCAAGCTCGCTGAGCTCTGCAACCAGTACCTCCAAAAAGGTCGCCAATGCTACGTCGAAGGACGCCTACAAACTCGGGAGTGGACCGATAAGGACGGCGTGAAGAAATACTCGACCGAAGTCCAAGCGCAGACCGTGCAATTCCTCGGCAGCGATCGCGCGGCCGGTGAAGGACGCGCTCCCAATGCGGGTGGACCGACGATGAACGCCTCCGGTGGCGCGCCAATGGGCGGTGCTCCGAACGCGAACTTCAACGACGCCGGCGCGGGCTCCGGATACGGCATGGGCGCTCCCGCCGAGCCTTCGTTCACGGAAGACGATATTCCATTTTGATGCGAGCTCTCGTCGTCGTTCCGACTTATAACGAAGCGGAAAATATCAATCAACTGGTGGAGGCGGTTCTCGCCTCCACCCCTTCTTCCATCGACGTCTTAATCGTCGATGATAACTCTCCCGACGGCACCGGCGCCTTGGCCGACATCCTGGCCGTCCGTCACGAACCTCGCGTTCACGTCCTCCACCGCGAAAAAAAAATGGGCCTCGGGACCGCCTACGTGAACGGCTTTCGATGGGGCCTCGCGCGCCCCGATTACGCGGCGATCATCGAAATGGACGCGGACTTTTCCCATCATCCTTCTTACCTGAAAACCTTGCTCGAAACGCTCGAAATCTCGGACGTCGCGATCGGCTCGCGATACGTCGAGGGCGGCGGGACTCGGAATTGGGGCATCGGCCGGAAGTTTCTCTCCCGCGGCGGAAGCCTTTACTCACGTCTCATTCTCGGCGCGTCCATCCGCGATTTTACCGGTGGATTTAACGGTTGGCGCCGCTCAGTGCTCGACGCCGTCGATCTCGACTCGCTTCGGAGCGACGGGTACTCCTTCCAGATCGAATTGAAGTACCGGGCCTTTTTGCGTGGCTTCCGAATTCAGGAATTCCCGATCATTTTCGAAGACCGCAAGGTCGGTAAATCGAAAATGAACCGGCGGATCGTCTTCGAGGCGCTCGCTCGAGTCTGGGGATTCCGCTTCAATTCCCGCAAGTTCTTGACGACTCCCGAGCGCGCTCACTAAACTACGGGATATGCCCCCGATCCCGTGTTCGGCCCTCCCATCGCTCCTCTTCTTTTTTCTTACGGCCACGGTTTTCGGCGCGGATTCCTTCGTCAAACCTCTCGTCGACGCGAAGCCGGCCGAGACGAAGAAAAAAGTCTATTCGGCGATCCTCGTCGATAAGGCCACGAATACGCTCGAGCTGACCGACCTTCAGGGCGGGGAGTATGTCGTCGTCAAGAAATTCCACGCGACTCTCGGCAAGACGAAGGGAGATAAGGCGCAAGAAGGCGACCAGAAGACGCCCGAGGGAATCTACACCTTTAAGGCTTTGCTCAAACCGCCCGGTCTGCCCGCGAAGTTCGGTCACATGGCGTTTTACGTGAACTACCCGAACGACTTCGACCGGATCGCTGGACGAACGGGTTACGGGATCATGCTTCACGCCACGGATACTCCGACGCGGTTGAACGAGAATTACGATAGCGAAGGCTGCGTCGTTTGCAATAACGACGAGCTCGCGGACATGGCGCCGCATATTCGCCTCGGACTCACTCCGATCCTCATTTTCGAGAAGCTCACCGACGAGTATCGGAAGCCCGGCAAGGATCCTTCGATCCAGAGTTTTTTCGAATCCTGGATCAAGGCCTGGGAAGCGCGCGATGTCGACGCCTACATCGACCACTACCATTCGGACTTCGTGGCTCAGGGCAAGGACCGCGACGCCTGGAAGAAATACAAGGCGTCGCTCAATACCCGGTACGTCGACATTTCGATCGGGCCCGAGGACGTTCTTTATTATAAACATCCGAAGTACTGGATGATCACGTTCACCCAGAACTACCGATCGAAGCTGAAGGGTGGGGGATGGGGACATCGTTCGCGCGGAACGAAGATCCTCTACGTCGCCGAGGAAGCCGGAAAACCGAAGATTATCGCCGAGACTTACACTCAGCTGATGTGGTGATGCGAGTGGGAAACGCAGTGATGGAAACCGCTCGTCCTAAAATCGCCATCCTCGGCGCCGGTCTGATCGGAAGCGCGCTCGCGATGGCCCTCGCGGAGCGCGGAGCCGGGGGCGTCGTCGTTTACGACCCGGAACTCGAGGGGTCCCTCTCGAGCTCGGAGCTGAACGCGGGCGGCGTCCGCGCGACTTTTTTCCAACCGGCGAACATCCTTTGCTCCAAGCTTTCGATCGATTATTTTGCGAAGCACGCGGCGGAAGTGGGTTACCGGGCGTCCGGCTATCTCTGGATTCAGACAGCGGAGGGAATGGCGCGGGCGGAGCGGTCATTTTCGAACTGGAACGACGCGGGCTGGCCGTACGAAGTCTGGGACGTAGCGCGGCTTCGCGCGCACGCGCCGTGGATCGACAAGACGGACGATCTCGTCGGAGCGGTCTACGCTCCCCGCGACGGGCTCCTGAATCCGAATCTTTTAAAGATTCATTTTCGGGATCGCGCGAAAGCCGCCGGCGCGAAATTCGTCGATCGTCACCTCCTGCGGGAGGCGACGGCGTCCGGCACCGGCGTCCGGCTCGGATTCGAAATTCTTGGCGCGAATCTCACGCGTGAGGACCGCGCGGAACGATTCCGTTCGCTCGATTCCCCTTCGGCGGGGGAGGGCCGCGCGGCGACTTCGATCATCGCGGATCGGGTGGTGAATTGCGCCGGACCGTGGGCGAAGGCGGTCGCGCGGATGCTCGGCTACGAGTGTCCGTCGTACGCGGTTCGCCGCCAGGTCTCCCTGTTCGACTGCCGCGAAGTAGACCTTTCTCCGTACGGGATGATCGTCGATTCTTCGGGAGTCTATTTTCACCCCGAGGCCGGATACATCCTCGGGGGTATCGCGGAGCGAGACGAACCGATCGGTCAGAATTTCGCTTACGGGGGCGAGGATTTTTTTCAGGAAAAGATCTGGATGCCGCTTTCCGAGCGTTCGTCGAAGTTCGAAGCGCTTCGGCATCGGAACGGATGGGGCGGTCTGTACGAGATTTCCCCTGACGAATCGGCGATCATCGGCGAGGTTGAGACGGGCGCTCCGCGAAGAACCGGTCGCGTTTTCGAATCGCATTCGTATTCCGGTCACGGAGTGATGCATAGCTATGCCTGCGGCGTCGCGCTCGCCGAACGGCTCCTCGACGGAAAGTGCCGGCGCGTCGATCTCGATGTTTTCGCGGGGTCGCGGTTTTCGCGCGGCCGTCTTCTTCCAGAAACGGCGGTCATATGAAGGACATGATTTCGGGATTCGAATCTTTTCCGCGGGCCCGCGCGATCCTCGACGCCGGCCTCCGGGAAGGCGTTTTTCCGGGCGCCGTCGCCGGCGTTTGGTCCGGCAAGGATCCGGACCTTCTCCATTTCGGATGGGGTGGCGAGCGACGTTCGCGGGTGAAGGGGATGACGGCGCTGGCGATGGAGCGCGATACGGTGTTCGATCTCGCCTCGGTCACGAAGGTATTCGCGACCGGCGCGCTGGCGATGGCACTCGTCGAGCGCGGATGGATCACCTGGGAGACGCCGGTCGCCGCGATTCTGCCGGGTTTTCGGCACGCCGGGGTGACGATCGGCGACTTGGCGGCCCATACCTCCGGATTGCCCGCTTGGTTTCCGTTTTTCGATCGCATGCGCGAAGCGTTTCAGACCGACGAGCTCGAGCGGATCGCCGTCGACGAACGGCAATCCGTCATGCGGGAGATCGTTTTCGCCGTCGACCTCGAGCGAGCGTCGCGCACGAAGGCGGTCTATTCCGACATCGGCTTCCTTCTCCTTGGTTTTTGCCTCGAGGAGGTGACCGATCTCCCGCTCGATCGGGCGGTCGAACGCTTTTTATGGCGGCCGATGGGACTCTACGGCGACCCGGCTCACGGAAAAACGCGCGGACCCTTTTACGTCCGTACGATCGAGCCCGCTTTTCGTGGGCGCGACGAATCGATCGCCGCGACCGAGGACTGTCCATGGCGGCGGGCGATCCTACAGGGCCAAGTTCATGACGATAACGCCTGGGCGATGGGCGGTTTCGCGGGCCATGCGGGCGCGTTCGCCGACGCGCGCACGCTTCTCCGTTTCGGAAAGAAACTCATCGACGGTTATTTTTCGCCCCCGGTCCTGCGTCAGGCGTGGAGCCGAGTTCCGGTGCCGTCGGGATGCGAGCGGACCCTCGGGTGGGATACGCCGAGCGGCGACGCTCCCGCGCTAGGAAAATTTTTCTCGGACCGTTCCGTGGGTCACCTCGGATTCACGGGGACTTCGTTTTGGATCGATCCGACGAATGAAATCGCCGTCGCGCTCCTTACGAATCGCGTCCATCCGACGCGTGAAAACACCCTGATTCGGCCGTTTCGCGGCCGTTTTCACGATGCGTTGGCGAAGGATCTTTTCGGTCTTTGATTGACCATTCGTCCCGGCCGAGGTGACAATCAAGTTCTATGTCCTCGGCCCCCACCGTAGCTCTTCCGTCTTTCTCCGAACTGAAGCGAGTGCACATCATCGGCATTTGCGGAACCCTCATGGGCGCCTTCGCGGCTTTCCTCAAGCGCCGCGGGATCGAAGTCACGGGTAGCGATCAAAACGTCTACCCGCCGATGAGCGACGTGCTTCGCAACGCGGGCATCACTCTTTTTTCGGGTTACTCGGCCACGAACCTAACCGGACTCGCCGTGCGTCCCGATCTCGTCGTGATCGGAAACGTGATCGGACGGGTGAATCACGAGGCCCAGGCTGCGCTCGAAGGCGGCTACGCGTATACCTCGCTCCCCGAGGCGATGGAGCGGCTCATGCTGACGGCGACTCGGAATCTCGTAGTGGCCGGTACGCATGGGAAGACCACGACCTCGAGCCTCCTCGCTTTCGTTCTTTCGCACGCCGGACGGGATCCGAGTTATTTCATCGGCGGCGTCTCGCACAACCTCCCGAACAGCTTTCAGGTCACCTCGCTCGAAAAGGGAAAACCCTTCGTGCTCGAAGGGGACGAATACGATACCGCTTTCTGGGATAAGGTTCCGAAGTTTAATCACTACCTTCCGGACGACGCGATCCTCACTTCGGTGGAGTTCGATCACGCCGACATTTACGCCGATTTAGCTGCGGTAAAACGCGCTTTTTCCGGCCTCGTTTCACGGATTCGGCCGGGCGGCCGCCTGATTGCCTGCTTCGATTACGACTCGGTCCGCGAACTCGTCCGGGAAGCGAAAGTCCCCGTCATCGGATACGGGTCGACCTCCGATCACGGCGCGCGGTTCGTCCCGAAGGAGATCCGCGTGGACGCCCAAGGTTTTACTTCGTTCACGATCCTCGACGGCGGAAAGCCGGTCGGTTCGCTCCGTCTCAGCATTCCGGGACACCATAACGTCCTGAACGCGCTCGCGACCTGGATCGAGGCGCGCGAGTTCGGTCTCACGCATGCGGAGATCGAAGCGGGGCTGGCGGCCTTCCGCGGCGTGAAGCGGCGGCAGGAGGAGCGGGGAGAGGTTTCCGGCGTCCTCATCATCGATGATTTCGCTCATCACCCGACGGCGGTGCGCGAGACCCTCCGCGCGCTCCGGTCGAAATACCCCGGTCGGCGCCTCGTCTCCGTTTTCGAACCCCGGAGCGCTACTTCCCGGCGGAAAGTCTTTCAACGCGATTACGGCGAGGCGTTCGGTGAGGCGGACGGCTGTTATATCGCGACTCCCTACGATCAAAGCAAGATCGCCCAGGACGATCAGTTTTCGAGCGAACAACTCGTCGACGACATCCGCGGGCGCGGTCGGAGCGCCGAATGTTTTCACGAAGTCGACGACGGCGTCAAACGGGTGACGGACGCCGCGCGCCGGGGAGATCTCGTCGCCGTCCTTTCGAACGGTGGATTCGGGGGATTCATTCCGAAGCTCTTGGAATCGTTAAAAATCCGCGGACCGCGTTGATTTCGCGCCTTCGCCGCGTTCTTGACGGCGGATTTAAATCCTCGAAATGAAATCGATTT
>JAYVXM010000449.1:0-13528 GCA_043785205.1 Bdellovibrionales bacterium | reverse complement strand
TTCGCCTCGGTCTTCGCGAGCGCTTCGAACACGTGCGGGGAGTCCGCGCGCGAACCTTCGTCGGCCCAGAGCCGGAGCGCGCGTTTTTCCGCGAGGAGAAGTCCGAGCTCGACCGGCTCGCGCACCTCCATTCGTTCGAGCCGTCCGCATTGCTTCAGCGCTTGGTCGGCGATTTTCCGCCACCGGTCGCGGTAGTAAGACGGCCCTTTCCGGTCGACCTGCACGACGGCGTGCGCGCTGAGAACCGGGATGAAGGTCTTCACTCCGAGCTCGACCGCCTTTTCGACCGTCCACTCCATGGCGTCGCCCTTCAGTACGGCCATTTCGAGAATCATAGGCAGAGCGTTTAAGCGCGGATCGCGCACCGTCTCGCCGCGGGCGTGGATCTGGGCCTTCCCTTTACCGAGAAACTCCACTTCGACCGCCATCTTAGCGCCTCGACCGTCGAGCGCTTCGACCCGTTCGCCGCTTCGGATGCGGAGGACCTGCATCAGATGATGGGCTTCGTCTTCGGGTAGGAGGATCGGCCGCTCGGGAGCGGGAAGTTTTTCGATGAGGACGCGCTTCATGACTTCACCTTAAAACGAAAGCTACCGAAAAGGTCGGGAAGCGCCTAGAATAAAAACTTCTCGCGATGAAAAACCTCGTTAAATACCTGCGATTTCCAACCCTCTCGTTCGCGATGATGATTACGCTTCTTCCGAGCGCGGCGGCGGCGCCGCGCGATCTGATGCCGGAATTTCGTCCTCCGGCCGGCGGCGTGCTTCGCGAGAGCGTGGACTTTTGGATCAAGGTCTACGGAAAGCTGACTTCCCACGAAGGAATGATCCACGACGCGAAGTACCCGACGCTCGTTTACGGCGAGTACGATTTTTCCAGGATCCGTGAGCGCCGGCAGCTCTTCGTGAAACTCGAAAAAGAGCGGATCAAGCGGATCCTACTCCAGCTGCACCAAAACGGAGGCGTTGGGAAGGATGCGGAATCGCGGCGGATCGCCGACCTTTTCAAGGGGATCGACGACCCGAGCAAGTTTCTGAACGCCGCTCACTATAAACGGATGCGGTTCCAGCTTGGCCAGAAGGATCAGTTCCTCGATGGTTACCACCTTTCGGGCGAGTACATTCCGTTCATGGAAGAGATCTTCATCAAGCGCGGAATGCCTTTCGAGCTCACCCGCCTTCCGTTCGTCGAATCAAGTTTCAACACCCGCGCGCGCTCGAAAGTGGGCGCGAGCGGAATCTGGCAGTTCATGAAGACCACCGGCGGCGACTTCCTGATGATCAACGACGCCGTCGATGAGCGAAACGATCCGCTCCGTGCAACGGAAGCCGCGGCCGCGCTCCTGAAGATCAACTATGACACGCTCGGAAACTGGCCGCTCGCGGTCACTGCTTACAATCACGGACGCTCGAGCCTTCTCCGCGCGACGAATCGTCTCGGTACGCGCGATCTCGAAGAAGTGATCCTCCGGAATCGCGTGCGCGGTTTTGGGTTCGCGAGCGCGAATTTTTTCGCGTGCCTGGTCGCGGCTCTCGAAGTCGAACGGAATCCGGATAAGTATTTCAGCGTGCCGGTCGATCGCGAGCGGCCGAACCATTTTTACGAAGTCGAACTCCCCGCGCCGATTCGGATGAAGGATCTCGTCCAGTTCATGCGGCTGAAGCGCCCGGTGATCGTCCGGCTAAACCCGGGATTGACCGATCACGCGCTCCTATCGAAGGTGAAAATTCCGAAGGGCTATCGCCTCCGCGTTCCGAACGACGGGGGGAGTGGGACGGACGAAAACCTCGCGGCGGCCGCGCGGATCTTCCTCGCCGGGTTCAATAAGATTCCCGCGCTTTATAAATACTGAATTTCATGAGGTAATTTCTCATTTCATTTTCGGTTGCGGGAAGCCATGCCGCGCGTTATCAACCGCTCATCTTTTCACTCCGAAGGGTTTGATGACCGAGGCGCCCCGAGCCGCGTCCGGGCCGCCCGTTCGCCTTCGGCCGAAAAGGCCCGATTTCCCCCCAATTTTCGAATTGGGTACAGCGAAGAGGCGATTCTCCAAGATGGAGCGTCGCCTCTTCTTATTTCCACCCGGCACTGATAGTGAATGCCTCCATGTATTTGATCGGGATTGCCGGGGGATCCGGCTCGGGAAAGACGACGTTCTCGAGAAAAATTATCCAGCGCGTGAACCATCCCGATGTGGTTCTCCTCTCCCAAGATTCCTATTACCTCTCGGCGCCTTCGGCGACGCTGAAGGTCCATGGCGAGGCGAACTTCGACCATCCGGAAGCGTTCGACTGGCCGCTCCTCCGCGACCATCTTTCGCGGCTGAAGCAGGGGATCGACGTCGCGGTCCCGGTTTACGATTACAAGACGAGTCGGCGGACTTCGGAAACTCACCCGGTGGGGCCCGCGAAAGTCGTGATCCTTGAAGGCATCTTCACGCTCTGGGACGAGGCGCTTCGCGATCTCTTCGACGTGAAAATTTATCTGAACGTGGAGGCCGATATCCGCTTCATCCGGCGCCTCCACCGTGACGTCCGCGAGCGGGGCCGTACGCACGACGAGATTATTCGAAGATACTACGATACCGTCAGACCGATGCACCAACTCTTCCTCGAACCGACTCGGAAGTACGCCGATCTCGTCGTTGGCGAAGAAAGCGACGTCGCCGCCGACATCTTCGCCGCGCGCGTGAGGGAACTTCTGAAATGATCGATACCGTCCTCGATTCCCTTCCCGTCGAAGCCGGTTCGCTTCGGATCATCCCCCTCGGCGGTCTCGGCGAAATCGGCATGAACTGCATGGTGCTCGAGTCTTCGGAAGAGATCATCCTTCTCGACTGCGGCGTCATGTTCAGCGATCTCGATCATTTCGGAATCGAATTCGTCATCCCGGATTTCTCCTATCTGAAGGCCCGCGCCGCGAAGGTAAAGGCCGTCGTCCTCACGCACGGACACGAGGATCACATCGGGGCGATCCCGTACCTCCTGAAAAATGGAATCCGCGCGCCGCTCTACGCCTCGAATTTCACTTCGCTCATGCTTCGGGAAAAGCTCACCGAACACGGGCTTCTCCAAGCCACCGAAATCCGGCCGTTCAAGATGGGGGAGACGTTTCGGACGAAGGACTTTTCGATCCGGACCACGTCCGTGAACCATTCGATCGTCGACGCCGCGGCGCTAATTATCGACACGCCGGTAGGGAAGATCATCCATACGGGCGACTTCAAGGTCGACCCGACCCCGTTCTTCGGCCAGCGCCTCGACGAGAACGTCTTCAAACAAGCGGGGGAGGAAGGCGTGCTTCTCCTCCTCTCCGACTCGACCAACGTCGAGCGCGATACCCACTCGCACTCGGACGCGGAAGTTTACGCGTCCTTCGACAAACTTTTCGCGGCCGCCGAAGGGCTGACATTCGTCGCGATGTTCTCGTCGAATGTCGCCCGCATGGCCCAGGTCTTCGAGCTCGCGAAACGCCAGTCGAAGCGGGTCGCGCTCTGCGGCCGGAGCATGGAAAAGAATTTCGAGCTCGCGATCGAATCCGGCTACATCCAGGACGCCGCCGGCCAGTTGATCGCGCTCGACCAGGTCGATCAGTACGACCGAAAGGACGTTCTGATCCTTACGACCGGAACTCAGGGCGAATATCGCTCGGCGCTCTTCCGGATCGCTCAGGGCGAGCACTCGCTCGTCGATCTCCGCGAAGGCGATCGCGTATTGATGAGCTCGCGATGGATCCCCGGGAACGAGAAGGAAGTCGGTCGGATGATCAATAACCTCTTTCGCCAGGGCGCCGACGTCCTCTACGAGGCGACCCACATGATCCACGTTTCGGGGCACGCCACGCGCCCGGAGTTGAAGAAGATGCTCGAGTGGACGAAGCCCCGATTTTTCGTACCGATCCATGGCGAATACCGGCACCTCGTCCACCACGCGAAGGTCGCGGCCGAAGTCGGTCTGAAGGACGATTCGATCCTCGTCGCGACGAACGGCGATGTACTCTCGATCGGAAAATCCCATTTCGAGATCGTCCACCGGGTCGAAGAGGAGCCGCGAACGCTGATCGACGGCCCGATGATGAACGAAATCACGAAGGACATCCTCAAGGATCGCCGGAAGCTCGGCGAGTCGGGCGGGGTGTTCGTGCTGATGACTCGCGATCCGGATACCCGAAACGTCGTCGCCGGCCCGGAAATCATCCTTAGGGGCATCACGACGCCCGATCAGGAGGGCCTCATCATCGAGAAGGCCCGGGAACTCGTCGTGCGCCTCGTTCGCGATTCGAAGCGCGCTTTCGATCAGGGTGACGCGAGCGGCGATCTCGCGGAAACGATTCGCGTCGACGTCCGTCGGCTCGTTCATTCGATCCTCGGAAAAAAACCGGTCGTCATTCCGTTTATCCTCGATCTTTAATCCGCCACCTCTAGGAGAGAAACCCCATGTCCCGTTACCAAATCGTCGGAGCCGATCTTCAGGCTGTCGTTTGTGACCTCGAAGCCGGTGAACGCGTGATCGCGGAGACGGGCCATCTCCTCGCGCTCACCGACGGACTCGAGCTCAACACCACGACCGGCGGCGGATTTCTCAGCGGCGTGAAGCGCGCGCTCGGCGGTTCGAGCTTCTTCGTGAACGAAATCGTCGCCCAAACCGCCGGGAAGGCCATTTTCGCGTCGCCGTCTCCGGGCCACATCCAAGAGCTCGACGTTTCCGCGCGCTCGGGATGGCTTTGCCAGCCGAATGTTTTTCTTTGCTCGGATCCGACGATTCAAATCACGGCCGCGGTCACCCAAAGTTTCGGAGCCGGCCTGTTCGGCGGAAGCGGCTTCATCCTCCAATCGCTCACGGGGGAAGGGAAGTCGTTCATTCACGTCGGAGGCGCCTGCTTAAAATTCGAGCTCGCGGCCGGCCAGTCGATCCGAATCGAGACGGGATCGCTCGCCGCCTTCGAGTCGACGGTCACCTACAGCATCGAGATGGTGAAGGGATTGAAGTCGATCCTTTTTTCGGGCGAAGGGCTCTGGTTCGCGCACCTGAAGGGTCCGGGCACCGTTTTCATCCAATCGCTCGCGCTTCCGAAGCTCGCCCATTCCCTCATTCCGTACCTTCCGACGGCAACCCCCGAGTCCGGAAACGACCTGGCGTCCGGCGCGATCGGCGGAATCATCGGCGCTCTGATCAAACGGGATTAGCCCATAAATCGGTCGCTCCAATTCAGATTCACGAAGGATTCGCCGACCGAGTAATTACCTTTTAAAATTCAAAGGGTTAGATTAGAAATACGGAATTGACGCGATGAATGAAAACCGCTAAGTTTCGGCCATCCGAGGTGAACCTATGAACCCCATGACCCGTCTTACGCTGATTCTCGCGCTCGCGTTTTCCACGTCGTCCTTCGCCCAGGACTGCCGCGCGATCTTCGATCCGGGCTATAGCCGGGAAATCCAGGCCCTCGTCGGCAAGAAATTCGAAATCGTCGACGAGGAAAAGGTCGATGACGTTCGCACGGTTCCGTTCCGGATCTACGTGAACGAAGACCTCGACGTCGATCCCGAGACCCTCACGCTGAAAGTCACCTTCCACGGTCGGACGATCATCGAAGAGAAGAAGGACTCGATCGGCTTCTACGAGAACGTCGCCCGGACCGAAGCCTGGCTGAAGAACCTTCCGAGCTGCGCCGAGATCTACATGCCGAGCGCGAATAAGTACTGATTCACCGACGCCCCGAAAATGAAAACGCCCGGAAAGCATCGGCTCTCCGGGCGTTTTCATTTTTCGATTCGGCCGATCAGAAATGGAACGGTTGAATTTCGAATTTATTACGGGCCGAGACCGCGTGTGAACCCGGCCAGCTCGACCCGCTTTTCGGCGGGAGCTTCGGACCGTCGCGGGTGACCGCACGGTACGGGTCGTCGGCGAGCTCGAGCATGTAAAGGGCCGGCTTCACGTTCGCCGCGAACGTCGGATCGATCGCCTTCGCGCCCGGATAGAATCCGCCGTTCCAAATCGACGTCGGCGAAAGCTCGAAGGTGAACGCGAAAATACCATGTTCTCCGTAAGCCCAATCCGTCGTGTCGCCGGAGGTGATGTAGAGTCCGCTCGATTGCTCGGGCGTGTAGTGGTTCCACTGGGCCATCGTCTTCGCCATCGTCTCGAAAACCGCGCGATCCTTCGTATTATCCATGCCCGCGTACTGGTAGCCCCACGGGTAAAGGATCAGTTCCGAGAAAGTGTGGAAGGAGAGGAGGATCTTCGCGTTCAGGTGGGCCTCGATGAACGCCTTCATGACCTGGGTTTCCGGCTCCGAAAACGGTTTCGGCCCCATGTAGATTTCCGAATTCGTGTTTGTTGAAGAGCCGCCGGTTCCCCAGCGGTAACCATAGTTCCGGTTCAGGTCGACGCCGAACGTTCCGTCGCCGTTCGGGCGCCGATTCTTCCGCCAGCTTTGGTAACGGCCGGTGGAGATATCGAACTCCGAACCGTCGGGATTCACGAGCGGGACGAACCAGATATCGCGCGCGTCGAGGAGCGCCGAAAGCGTCGGATCTTTTTTGTTCTTGAGGAGGTAGTCCGCGAACATCAGCGGAATTTCCGTCGAGAGGTGTTCACGGGCGTGGTGGGCCCCGAGGTAGATCATGCCGGGCTTGTTGCTGTGACCCTGATTCAGCGATCCGCGATCGGAATTGATCTGGAGCGCGATAATGTCGCGTCCTTCGAGCGATTTTCCGAGGACGTGGACTTTCGCGAGCTCCGGATTTTCCTTTTCCATTCGCGCGAGCTCGGCGGCGACCGATTTAAAATCGTGGTAGCGCGCGTCCTTCGAAGGAAAGCCGAGCCCGCTCGTCGCGTGACCGCCGCGGGCGACGTCGAAGTCGAAGTTCCCGAGGATCTTGAGCCCATGCGACTGGATTTCCTTCATCGCTTCGGCGTCAGCGAAACCCCAGGCGGAATCGCTCCGCACGAATTCGATGCTCATTCCCGCGTTCACCGCGGTCGTCCGTTCTTCTTTCGTTTTCGCGCTTACCTGGACGAAGCGTTGGGTGAGATCGGAACTTTCGGCAAATCCGTTCGTGGAAATCGCGACCAAAACCAGGGACGCCCACCCCGCAGCCCGCATGAAAATTTTCATCAGAGTTCTCTCCTTGAAAAAAGCGTACCTGGCGTCAAAAAATCAACAAGGCCCATGGCGTTAAAAATGATCCGATTTCAAGGGGTTAGCCTAAATCCAGTTTAATACTTTATTAAGTCACTCAGGTATTAAAGTGGAAAGCCCGAAGCGCTTCATTGAAAGAGGTGCACGCACTATGGGGAAAAAGGGCGAAGGACAGGGAGAGACTCAGTCGACGGGAACCGGCAAGGCGATCTGCGGAGCGGAAGGGTGCAAGACCACCGACTGGCGCTTCGGATTCTGCGCCGAGCATTACGAGCAATTTAAATTCGGGTTGATCAAAAAAGACGGCAAGAACGTCTCCGATTACGAAAAAAAGTTCGAGCATTACCAGGCGTTCAAACGCCGGGTCGCTCAAAAAGCTGCCTAACCTTCCGCTCGCGCGGACTCGGTTAAGCTGAAGCGCTGTACCCACCACCACCTCCGGGGGCCCGGACGACTCTTCCCGAGTCGTTCGGGCCTTCGTCTTTTTCCGAATCAGTTCTCGACGTCCCGATCGTACGTCTTCAGCGCGCGACAGCCGCCAAGCGGCGAACTACCCGCGGCGGCCGAAGGTAATTTCTCGATCCGTGCGGACTCGACCCCGGTCTCGGTCGGCCGAATTACTTTCACGACGGGGTGCCCGTCCTCGAGCGAAACTTCCTCGACGACGAAAACTTCCGTCGATGAATCGTCGAGACACTTCCCGTAAAAAGCGCGCACCTTCGCGTATGGCTTATCCGCGCGCACGCCGGTGTCGGCCGCGACCGAGGTGAGTTCCCCCGGATAGGATTCCGAAACGACCGCGGGTCCCGCCGTCGATCGAACGGTGAGGAGGAGATCCGGCTCGCACTCGACGCAGCTGAGCGCCTTGAACGCGAGGACACGGCTTTCCGCGGGGCCGGAAATCTCGGCGACTTTCTCGACGTTCATCCCGAGGTTGTCCCAGGTTTTCCCGTTCTTGAAAGTGATGAGGTCTTCGAGCGCGTCGGGCGCGTTCCAGCGTTCTTCCCTCCGCTCGATCGCCCACTCGTCGCTTTTCGCGCAACCCGGGATTCGCGCGCATCCGCCGATCGCCAGGAGCGCTACGGCGACGAGCCACCGTCTAGCCATGTTTCGCGATGAGTTCGGATTGGAGCCCGCGAATTTTCGTGATGGCGGCGATCGCGGCGTCGGTCATTCCGGACATCTGGTCGCGCGTGAAAGCCGCGTGTTCGGCGGTCCCCTGGATTTCGACGAACGCGTCGGCCTCGGTCATGACGAAATTCATATCGACGTCGCACGACGAGTCCTCTTCGTAGTCGAGGTCGGTGAGGATTTTTCCTTCGCGCATGCCGATCGAGATCGCAGCGACGGTGCCGGCGAATGCGGAGAGAGGAACTTTTCCGTCCTTCGCGAGTTTACCGATCGCGATTCGAAGCGCGAGGCACGCCCCGGTGATCGAGGTGACTCGGGTTCCGCCGTCGGCCTGGAGGACGTCGCAATCGAGGATGACCTGCCGCTCGCCGAGCGCCTTCAGGTCGACGCAGCTCCGGAGGGCGCGGCCGATCAGCCTCTGGATTTCCTGAGTCCGGCCCGAGACTTTTTCGCGGTCCCGGCGGGTACGGGTGTGGGTCGCGCGCGGGAGCATCGCGTACTCGGAGGTGATCCAGCCCTGGCCCTTTCCCTTCAGCCAGGAGGGGACGCCTTCTTCGATCGTCGCCGTGCAGAGGACGTGGGTATTCCCCGCCCGCACGAGCACCGAACCTTCCGCGTAGCGGGTGAAACCGACTTCGAAGGTCAGGGGTCGAATATCCGCGTCGCCGCGGCCGAAAGAACGGGGGGAAGAACTCATATTCCTTTCGAGTAACACGGATTTATGGGAGTAAAAAGGGGACCATGAAAGCGGTAACGCCGGCCCTTCCGCATCTCTTCGCCGCCTTTCGCGCGCTTCTTTCCGAAGGGCTCCGTGAGGACGGGTACGCGCTCGACTGGACTTCGCTCGGGCTCAAACGTGCCGGCAAGGCGCGCGCGAAAGTTCTCGCGAAAGCCGACGGAATCTTCTCCGGCGCCGACCTTGCGCGCGCGGCGGCGGCGGTCTCCGTCGAAATCGATCTCCCCTTTGTCGCGAAAGCGCTCGTCGCCGACGGGACTCGCGTGACGGCCGGAACGAAGGTCGCCGAGTGGACCGGGAACGCGACGGGAATCCTCGCCCTCGAACGCCCCTACCTGAATCTCGCGGGTTATCTCTCGGGCATCGCGACCCGTACGGGCGCGCTCGCCGATCGTGTGGCGGCGGAGTGGACGAAGCGAAGATATGCGGGCGACCCGCCGCGGATCACCGCGACCCGGAAGATCCTTCCCCATTATCGCGACGTCGCGATCGGCGCCGTGATGGCCGGGGGGGGCTACTCCCACCGGGTGAATCTCGCCGGGGGCGTGCTCATCAAGGAAAATCATATCGCCGCCGCGGGCGGCATCCGCCCCGCGATCCTCGCCGCTCGCCGAGTCGCGCCGCCCGGACTCAAGATCGAGATCGAAGTGCGGAATCTCGTCGAACTGAAGGCCGCGCTCGCGGAACGGGCGGACATCGTGATGCTCGATAATTTCACCCCGGACGCCGTACGGGCGGCCCTCCACCTGATCGAGGACGCCGATACTCAACCGGTCGTCGAGTGCTCAGGTGGTATTTCGGAATCGACGGTGGCCGCGTACGCTCAACCCGGAGTTCATCTCCTCTCGGTCGGCGGGCTGACCCACTCCGTGAACGCGCTCGACCTTTCCCTCCTCGTTTTATGAAATCTTTTCCGTACAACGCCGTTCTCGAGGAAGTCATCTCGACGAACGACCTCGCCCGCACGATGGGCGAGGAAGGGGCTCCGCACGGAAGTTGGATTTCGGCGCGGACTCAGTCCGGCGGCCGCGGCCGGCTCGGTCGCGAATGGAAGTCTTACGCGGGAAACCTCTTTCTCTCGGTCGTGCTCCGACCCGCGCGGAACTTTCCGATGACGTGGGTGCCGCTTGCGGTCGCGCTTGCCGTCTACGAGACCGCGGTGACGCTCCGGCCGGAAGCGGATCTCGTCCTGAAGTGGCCGAACGATCTCGGGCTTCGCGATCGGAAAGTCGGATTCCGGAAGGTCGGCGGGATTCTCTGCGAAGGCGTCGGTTCGGTGTCCGGAAGCTACGTCATTGCCGGGATCGGCGTGAACTGCGCGATCGCGCCCGAAACGGACCAACCGACGGGAGCTCTGGGGCTCGATGTGGACAAGTTCCGCCCCCTCCTCGTCTCGAAATTCGCGGGTCTTCTCCTTCGGTCGATCGACGAAATCCGTTCGGACTATTCCCAGGCTTCCCTCCTGAAAACGGGCGACGCCATCGCGTGGCGAGACCTTCGCCGCGAAGCGGAAGCGCCCGAGTTCGAAGGAACGTTCGAAAGTTACGGCGACCACGGCGAACTTCTCGCCCGGGCGGAGGGTTCATCCGAGATAAGGCGACTCTACTCCGAGGAAGTTAAGCTTCGTCCCCGAAAATCCTGAAAATTTAGGAGTCTCTAGGGAAAAAATGTTTCGGGAAGGTCGCCAAAGGACTGCCGACGGCGAGGTTCGGGAAACTTTTGTTTATTTCAAATCGGACCGATACCTTTTAGGGGTAACGTTGCTTCTCAAACTTACAATGGGGTCACGATGAAAAAGTTAGGTTCGATCATTCTTAGTGTCGCGCTTCTCGCGAGCGCGTGTTCCACGCCGGTAAAAAACGCATCCGAAATTTCGCGACGAAATCCCGCGAGCGGGGACTATTGGAAGAGTATTGTCGATCTCTGCGTCACCTATTCTGGGGCCACTCATCCGCCGTGTGATGCCGCGAACGGCGCACCGATGATTCTGGGCGAAGTTCTGCGTTCTTGCGTGAACGGAAAGGGAATGACCGACACCGGCTGTTTGAATCGAGCCGTATCGATCTGCCGCGAATTCTCCGGGGCGAGTCATCCCCCTTGCTACGCCACGAACGGACTTAAAATGGTTCTCGACGAAATCGCTCGCTCCGCTCCGCCGGTCGATCCGGGGACGGACGTGGTCGTACTCCAATGCGATACCCATGGGGATGCGCTAGACGGAGTGAAGCTCACGGAAAATTCGGTCACTCACGTAGCGCTCCTTAAGATCGGCTATCCTACAGATGAAAATTCAGAAGTCGTCTTCACCTTGAAGACGTCGCTCGATAATATCCGGAAGGGCATATCGGACACCTTAATCGGCGTGAAGGATCCGACGGACGTCGGATTCGGCGGCGGCGTCGCGGGCGCCTTGATTCGCGTCGCCGACGGCATGAAGAACGCTTACCTGGCGACGAGCGGAGTGGTTTACACGCTCGAATGTCAAAAGCCCCAGCCTCCGATGAACGCCCGGTAAAGAGACTCGAAACGACATTCATTAAACGAGAGGGATCGGGGGCTTCCTCCGATCCCTTCTTTTATCCTCGAGCGGGTTTAGTCTTTTCCGCCGCCGGCCAGACCCTCGAGCATCTTCCGGATTTCCGCCTTCACCACGCGTTCGGCGATTTCGGGGAGCGCCTTGCGGGCCATCTGTTCAAGCTGGGTCTTCACCGCGCCCTGAACGAGGATCTCAAGCTGCTCGCGAACCTGTTTTTCCACCATGCCTTCGAGCGAAGGCGAAAGCGCTGAAGAGGCGTGGAGACCGAAGTCGGACCGCTCGGCGGCGCGCGGGCTCGGCGGCGGCATCGGAATCGATGGGCTCGTCGGAGTCGGGGATCCGATTTCGAGGTCGAGTCCGAGGTGATCGTCAAACGAAGGAAGCGGAATCCCGGATTGGGGCTGGGAAGGCGGGGTCGAATTCGACTGAGTGAATCCGGTCTGGGTGAACATATCCGGGATCGGCGGGAGCGAACTCTTCGAGGTCTCTTCGATATTCCAACCGCCGAGGTCGTCGAGACCGCTCATCTTCACCGTCGACTCGGTCAGGTTCCGAATGTCGGTATCGTGCGTTTCCATCGCTATGGAGTCGTTCCAGAGCGAGTCGATTTTCGGGGGGGCGGCGATCGCGGAATCGGAATGGATGAGTTTCGGGTCCATGAGTTGAATCTCTCCGGTCGCGTCGCCTTCGCCCAGGCCGAATGGCCGCGGGATTTGCCTCGAACGGTCGGACGGCTCGAGATTGAAGGAGGCCGGCGCGGCGGAAGGGACGAATTCCTTCGAGGTCTGCCCCGAGTTCATCGCAAGCGCGGCGGTCAGCACGCCTTTCAGGTTCGAGGGATCGAAGGGCTTCGTGAGCCGGCCGTCGAACTTCAAGAGCGCGACTTTCGCCTCGTCGACCTTCTCGAAGGCGCTCGACATCAGGACGAACGGAATCCGAGCCATTTCAGGATCTTCGTTGGCGGCCTTCTTGAGGTCGAAGGCGGAACGCCCGGGCAGGCCGACGTCGATGAGAACGACGTCGGGACGGAAAAGTGCGATTTGCTGAAGACATTCCGAACCGTCGGCAACGGTCTGGATCTCGTACCCATCTCCGGAGAGGGCGAGTTTAATGACCTTCTGAATCGTCAAGCTATCGTCGGCAACCAGCAGTTTTTTCGCCATAAACGCTTATGGAGAAAAGTGTGTCATTCCCGACGGATGCTGTAAAGCTTTTCAAAGATTTCCGATACTTGTCGGATTTTCGTAAATTCCTTGGTGGTCCCCGTCCGGATTCGGTAAAATGAGAGGTGCTCTGGGGGTCGTTTTATTATCATCTGGACCCTACATTCAAATGCCCAGGGGGCTGTTCCTGTTCGGCGGTGTGCATGCCTAGTTTACTAGGAAGCCTAAAGCCGACATACGGCGCCCACTTTTAATACCTGGGGCTCCATTTGAATCTGACGATCCCCAGGGCATTTTTTTTCCCAGCGCGATTCGCGCGATTCCCGCGAACGATGCTATTTTTTTGACAATTCCGACGCATGCCCGCCAAAATGGGTAGGCAGGTTCCGTCCGGAAAACCACTGCATGATGCGGAGGAGTATTACGCCATGGCCACTTCAAAAGATTTTTCCCCGAATCTCTCGGGATGGATTCACGATCTCGCGCGCGCGGAAACCCATCCCGACGCCGAGCGCCTTCTCGGCCTCGGGTCGAATCTCGATCCGCACCAGATCGTTGAAGAGGAAACGGTACGTTTCCTCGCCGAACTTCGCGAGCGATTCAATGAATTCGCCCGGGTATTCAACTCTTATTCGGAAGCCGGCGCCCGCTTCTCCGAGGTGAAACTCTATTCCGTCGCCCAGACCGCCGCCGACTTCATGCTCTACCGGAGCCAGGTGAAACTCGTCGTCTCGAACTCCGCCCACGGCGTGATCGCGCTCGCGTTCGCCCAGCACGCGCGCGGACCGTTCGGCTTCGACGGCGCGAACCCCGACA
>JAYVXM010000448.1:0-4326 GCA_043785205.1 Bdellovibrionales bacterium | reverse complement strand
GAAATAAGGACGCCGGTCGCGACCGAGGCGTTCAAGCTCGTCACATCGCCGAGCGGCGGAATTCCCACCGTCACGTCGCACGCTTCGGCGGTCAGCCGCCGCATTCCTTTTTCCTCGTTCCCGATCACGATCAACCACGGTCGATCCCGTTCGAGCGTGAGGTAGCTCTCCTTCGCGTGTTCGGTCGTACCGAGAATCCAGAGTCCTTCCTCCTTCGCGACGTCGAACGCGCGCTGGAGATTAATCTGTTCCGTATGTGGAACCGTTTCGACGCCGCCGCAGGAGACGTCGTAAACCGTATGGGTCAGCGGCGCCGACCGCTCCGAGGTCATCAGAATTCCTTCGATCCCGAAAAATCCGGCGATCCGAAAAATCGCGCCGACGTTATGGGGATCCGTCAGGGAATCGAGAGCGAGCCAGACGCCCTTTCCTCCGGCGCGTTCCTTCGCCCCCCCGAAAAGTTCTTCCGCCGAAACCGGCTCCTTCGCCTCGATCCGCGCTTCGTTCAGCGAGGCTCGACCGGCATCTTTCGAATCCCCGCGGGATTCGCGGCGACCGCGATCGTTCGTTCCGCCTCCACCACCCGCCGAGAGCGGAATCTTATGCCGGCGCGCGAGATCCGCGACTTTCTTCCACGCTTCGTCGCCGCCGCCCGCGCTGACGGTGACGGAAACGACGTCGATCGGCCGGCGTTCGAGCGCGGCCAGGACGCTGTGCGGATTCCGAACGGAAATAAGGTTCGACATCTAGGATTCCTTCACCGGCATGCCGACCGGCGTTTCGAGCTCGCGGAGGATCTTCTCGATCACCAAGCGCGGGGTCTTCGACTCGGTCACGGGACGACCGCAAACGATCGCGCCCGCGCCGAGCGTCGCGGCTTGTTTCGGAGTCATCACGCGCGCCTGATCGCCCGCCTTCGCGCCCTTCGGACGAATGCCCGGAACGACGGTGAACAGGATCGAATCGGCCGCGGTCACCGTCTTGATCTCGTGGGGACTGCAGACGACTCCGTCGACGCCCCAGTAACGGGCCTGGGCGACGAGCCGTTTCACGGAGTCGGCGACCTTCGCGGCCTTTCCGCCGACCGCGAAACTCACGTCGTCCCAGGTCGATTGATCGAAGGAGGTCAAAACCGAAACGCCCAAGATGAGCGGACGTTGGTTCTCGCGCTTGCCGGTGAATTTCTTCTCGAGTTCGTCGCGGACCGCGCGGATCATATTCGGGCCCCCGGCGAGGTGGACGGTGAACATTTCCACGCCCATCGCGGCGACTTGAAGCGCGGCTTTCATGACCGTATTCGGAATATCGTAGAGCTTGAGATCGAGGAAGATCCGGAACCCTTCCTTCGTCCGTTCGCGGACCCACTCCGGCCCCTCGGCGAGGAAAAGCTCCGATCCCACCTTCCAGATCACGGGCAAGTCGGAACAAACGCGCATCAGACGAAGGGCGGATTCGCCCTCCGGAAAGTCGAGGGCGACGATCAGCGCCGTTCGTTTCGGTTCGGACTTCGGCCGGCGATTAGTAAGCGCGCGCGAAGAGGACAAGGACGTTTTTCTCCGATTTTTCACCGGTCATGAAGCACGGCTTATCCGTCTTCAGCGGCTCGAAACTCGCGTCGAGCTGGATGCACCGGATGGTCGCCTTCGTCTCTTCCTTGATCTTCTTTTCGAGGTCCGCGTTTCCGCACCACGCGGCGATGAAGAATCCTCCCCCCTCGATCTTCGTCTTGAACTCGTCGTAGGTCGCGACTTCGAACGTATTCGCGTCACGGAAGGCGCGAGCCTTCTCAAGGAGATCCTTCTGCATCGCCGCGAGCTCGCGGCCGATTTTCGCGGGTAGTTCGGCGAGCGGGATGAATTCCTTTTGGCTTAAATCGCGTCGCGTGAAAACGGCGGTCCCTTTTTCGAGGTCTCGCGGCCCGATCTCGATCCGGACCGGGGTGCCGACGAGCTCGTGCTCGTGGAACTTCCAGCCGGCCTGCTTCTGGTCGTCGTCGTCGACGAGAACGCCGATTTCGTAGGGAAGCGTTTTCACGGCCGCGTCCGCTTCGATCGCATCCTTCAGCTTCTTCGCGGCTTCGATCACGGCGGCCTTCGTCTCCGGTTTCGGCATGATCGGTACGATTACGACGTGGGTTCGGGCGAGGCGCGGCGGAAGGACGAGCCCCTTATCGTCGGAATGGGTCATCACCATCCCGCCGATGAGACGCGTGGAGACGCCCCAGGACGTCTGGTGGACGAGTTTCTGGGTTCCGTCCTTATCGAGGAACTTCGTCTCGAAGGCCTTCGCGAAATTCGAGGAAAGGTTATGCGAGGTTCCGGCTTGGAGCGCCTTTCGGTCCTGCATCATCCCTTCGATGCAATAGGTGCGCAGGGCGCCGGCGAACCGCTCGTTTTCGCTCTTCCGGCCGATGTAAACCGGCATGGCGAGGATCTCTTCCGCGAAGTCGCGGTAAACACCGAGCATCGTGCGGGTTTCGGCTTCGGCTTCCTCCGCGGTCGCGTGACAGGTGTGGCCCTCTTGCCAGAGAAATTCGGTGGTACGGAGGAAAAGACGGGTGCGCATCTCCCAGCGGACGACGTTCGCCCACTGATTGATCATGAGCGGGAGATCCCGATAGGATTGGATCCACTTCGCGAACATCGAATTGATGATCGTTTCGGAGGTCGGGCGGACGACGAGCGGTTCCTCGAGTTTTTTCCCGCCGGCGTGCGTGACGATCGCGAGCTCGGGAGCGAACCCCTCGACGTGTTCCGCTTCCTTCTTCAGGAAGGACTCCGGAATGAACATCGGGAAATAGTAGTTGCTCGCGCCGGATTTCTTGATGCGTCGGTCGAGGTCGCTCTGGATTTTTTCCCAGATCGAATATCCGTTCGCGCGAATGACCATACAGCCCTTGACCGGGCTGTAGTCGGCGAGTTTTGCTTGCAAGACGATGTCTTGATACCACTGGGAGAAGTCCTGGGAACGAGGCGTAATTTTTTCGGCCATACTCGGCGGAGAATGACACATCGCTCGGCCGATGGCGAGTCGGATTGCTACTAGCTGACGCTGACCTTAGTTCGGGTTCGAGCAGCTTTGGGCGGCGGCCAGGCGTTGGTCGTACGACGGGTAGGAACCGGCGACGTACTTCACGCAATCGACGTCGGCGTTCGCGCAAGCCGCGACGGCGGCCAAGCGCTGGTCGGAGCTCGGATAAGAACCCGCGACGAAGGTCGCGCAGGCGGCGTTCCGATTGTTCCGGCAGCCCTTCGCGGCGGCGACGCGTTGATCAAACGACGGATAGCTCCCCGCCGCCCACTTCGCGCACTCGGCGCCGAAGTTCCCGATGCACGCTTTCGCGGCGGCGATCCGTTCGTCGGAGCTCGAATAAGCGCCCGCGACGAAGACGATACAGTCCTGGGTCGACGCCGACGCGCACGATGGATCCGGGTCCGTGGCCTTCGCGCCATTACCGACCGTCAGAAAATAGGTTTCCGTCCGGAAGCTCATCTCCATCCGCGACTTCGCGGAGACGCCCGCGAAAGCGGAAGTAATCGAAGCCAGTCCCAAGAAAACGATCACCGTGAATTTCATGAACCGGGGGATAACATCGTCCGTAATGCAACGCAATATCTAGCCGTCGCTTTCGATCCCGTACGACTTCATTTTCTTATGGAGATGAGAGCGCTCGATCCCGAGCACGGACGCCGCCTTGGAGACGTTCCAATCGTTTTCCTTTAGGGTCTTCAAAATAAAATCCTTCTCGAACTCTCCGCGCGCGTCGCGCAGGTTTCGCGCGGAGGCCGCCGCCGCCGCCCCGCCCCGTTCTCCGACGCCGTCCGCCCGATTTACGAACTGGGCCGACACCGCATCATGCTGGAGGTGGGAAAGGAGGTGGTTCGCGGTGATCGGCGTCCCCTCCTCGATCTCCGGGGTGAGGATCATCATCCGTTCGAAAAGGTTCTTCAATTCGCGGACGTTCCCCGGCCACGGATACGCCTTGAGTAGGTTTTCAGCGTCCTTGGTAACCGTACGAAGTTTCTTTCCGTGAGTGACCGAAAATTCCTTCAGGAAGTGCTCGGCGAGGAGCGGGATATCTTCGGTACGCTCCCGTAGGGGCGGAACGTGGAAAGGAATGACGTTCAATCGGTAAAATAAGTCCTCGCGGAAGTTTCCGCGCGCGATCTCGGCCTTCAGATCCTTGTTCGTGGCGGCGACGATCCGGACGTCGACGGAAATCGTCTGGGTCCCACCGACGCGTTCGAATTTCTGCTCCTGGAGGATTCGGAGGATCTTCGCCTGGGTCTTCACCGACATGTCGCCGATCTCGTCGAGGAAAAGCGT
>JAYVXM010000447.1:0-4327 GCA_043785205.1 Bdellovibrionales bacterium | reverse complement strand
GGACTCGTCCTCCCAGAATTCCGGAAGGCCGCGGATCCGCCCCGCTCTCCCGCCCGAATTCGGGCGGAATGGCGCGATGACCGCAGTCTCGACTATTGACAAGGCGCGTGGAAGGCGATTGATTCGGTTACCGTGAAAACACCCGCAACGATTCTAACCGTCGGCTCCCTGGCTTTCGATTCCGTCCAAACCCCGTCCGGCAACGCCGACCAGGTTCTCGGCGGATCGGTGAATTACTTCTCCGTCGCGGCGTCTTTCTACGCGCCCGTGCAGATCCTCGGCGTCGTCGGGGAAGATTTTCCGAAGGCGCACCTCACCTGGCTCGCCGGCCGGAAGATCGACACGACCGGCGTCGAAGTCGTTCCCGGAAAGACCTTCCACTGGGTCGGCAGTTACAACGACAACCTAAACGAAGCGAAGACGCTCTCGACCGCGCTGAACGTCTTCGAGAAGTTCGATCCAAAACTCTCCGATCTCCATAAAAAAGCGGATTTCGTTTTCCTCGCGAACATCGATCCAGTTCTCCAGACGAGCGTCCTCGACCAGGTTCGGGGCCCACGACTGATCGCCGCCGACTCGATGAACTACTGGATCACGAGTAAACCCGCCGAACTGAGGAAGACGCTCAAGCGGGTCGACATCCTCTCGATCAACGAAACCGAAGCCTTCATGCTCTCGGGCGAAAAGAACCTGAACCGCGCGGTCGCCGTGATTCGCGAAATGGGTCCGTCGGTGGTCGTCGTGAAGCGCGGCGAATACGGCGCGATGCTCTTCACGCCGCGCTCGATCTTCCTCGCGCCCGCGTTCCCCGTCGATAAGGTCGTCGATCCGACCGGCGCCGGAGATTCCTTCGCCGGCGCATTCATGGGTTTTCTCGCTGAACAGGGCGCCGACCGCGAAATGGCGAAGCAGGATTCCGCGAAGTTCGACCGCCTCCTCCGCCGCGCCGTCCTTGCCGGCTGCACGATGGCGAGCTTCACGGTCCAGGACTTCTCACTCCACCGCCTCATGCGACTCGAAGCGAAGGAACTCGTCGAACGCCAAGACGCGCTCCTCCGGATGATCGCCGTCGACTGATCGAAAGTTTCGGAACGGACCTACCTTTTCGTGGGCGTCGAAACCGACTCCGGCGTGCCCGCCGGCATCCGCGCGGTTGGGGGCGTGTTAGCCACGCGAACGAAAGGGAGAATCTCCGTCGCGACGTCGCGGCCCCATTTCCTTCCGGCCGTGCCGTAATAGTGGATGTGCATCGCGCGGTCCTTCGCGGTGTCTTTCGCGTCCGTGAGCGCGCGGCTTTTCACAAAACGGCAACCGTGCTCGGCGTTCACCCTTTCGAAGAGGGTTTCGAACCGATTTTGTAATTTTTCGGAAAAGAGATCGAATCGTTCGCTCGGCGGGCCGACCCAAACGCATCCGAGGTGGCGCGAAGTCACGACGGCGATCGCGCGCTCGATTTCTCCCTTCGCCTTCGCGAGGGCGGCGTCGAGCTCGCCGTCCGAGATTTTCGACTGGCCCGCCGATTTCATCGGATATTGATTCGTACCGAGCGCGATCACGATGAGATTCGGAACGCGCTCGTCGATCAGTTCCGCTAGGCCCTTAAGCGGTCGGGGTCCGGATTTGAGGTGCTTACTCGCGTCCGTCGCGGGTACGTCATATCCGAGATCCCACGAGCAAATCGCGTTTCGGTACGAAGTGCCGAGGAAATGAGCGGGGCGACTTCCGCAGCTCGCCTCGACGGAGACCCGCACGTCCGTCTGGGCACGAAGTGTTTCGACGAGACCGCTCCCGAAATCGCCCACGGTATGGGAATCGCCGATGATGAGGACTTTCGTCTCGGCGAACGCCGAAGGTGCTACGACGATGGAGGCGATGAGGAATAACGTGCGAACGTTCATCCCTTTCAGGATACCAAACCCCGAAACGAGAAGGCAGCGACAAGCTCCTGACACGTTTCTGAACCAGGCCCATCCGGGCTTGAACCTACTTACGGCGGCTAGACGACGGTGGAAACCGATTGGACGGCCGCCAGGAATTCGCGCTGGAAGCGGGTCTTCGAGAAATCGGCCGCCCGGCGCCGGCACGCGGCCTCGGTGATTTTCACGTCGCCGCGCTCGAGTTTCAGGACCGCGGCCGAGAGACTCTCGACGGTCTGCTCCTCGAAGAAAATGCCCGTTTCGGTAGTCACCGTCTCGCGCGCGCCGCCGGCGTCGATCGAGATAACCGGTGCGCCGGACGCCATCGCTTCGAGCGGAGTGATCCCGAAATCCTCGATTCCGGGGAAGACGAGGGCGCGGCACTGGGAATAGAGTTTTTCGACCTCCGCGTTCGTCGGATTCGGGAGGAGCTCGATCTTCGTCTCCTTCACGAGCTCGCGAATCCGGTCGGCGTCCTGGCCGCCGCCGGCGACGACGAGCGGGAGGTGGAGCTTCCGGAACGCCTCGATCGCGAGGTCGATCCGTTTGTACGGCGCGAACGCGCCGAAAACGAGGTAGAACTCGCCAGGCGAGCGCGGCGCCGAGAAACGCGGGAGCTCGACGAAGGGATTCACGACCCGCGATTCGCGTCCCCAGAATTCGAGAATGCGGGTCGAGATGAAATGGGAGTTCGCGAGGATGAGGTCGACATTGCTCTTCGCGCTCGTACGCCGATCCCACTTCTGGAGTTTTCCGCGAAGGAGGTTCGCGGCGACGCGGACCGGGAGCGAGGCGCGTCCCGAACCGAAATAATCCTCGAAACGATCCCAAATATAGCGCATTGGCGAATGGACGTACGAGACGTGAGTCGCCGATTCGGGCTTCCGAATCCCTTTCGCTACGCAGTGGGAACTCGAAAGGACGAGATCGAACCCTCGGAGATCGAACGCCTCGATCGCCTTCGGCATGACCGGGAGATAATACCGGTAGTTCGCGACCGCGCCGGGAATCTTCTGGAGGGTCGACGTGTGAATTTTATGCTTGCCGATCTTCGCCGAGATTTTCTCGGGCTCGCAGATCAGCGTGAAGATTTCCGCGCTCGGATAAAGGTCGAGAATCGCCTCGAGGACGGATTCCCCGCCCCGCATCCCGTTCAGCCAGTCGTGGACGACGGCGACTCGCGGTTCGCGCGCGCTCATGCCTTCGCGGTCCGAAAGAACTCAAGCGTCTTCGCGAGGCCGTCCCGGAGGGAAACTTTCGGCGACCATCCGCCGAGCTCCTTCTTCGCCCGCGAAATATCGGGACAGCGCCGCTTAGGATCGTCGGGGCGCGACGGACCAAACGCGACCGCACCTTTCGTCCCGGAGAGTTCGCGCACGACTTCGGCGAATTCGAGGATCGTCCGCTCTTCGGGATTACCGAGGTTCGTCGGTGCGCTCAGCTTCGACTCGAAATAGCGGATGATTCCCTCGACGAGGTCGTCGACGTAGCAGAACGATCGCGTCTGCTTTCCGTCGCCATGGATCGATAATTTTTCACCCCGGATCGCCTGCATGCAAAGCTCCGGGACGACGCGGCCGTCATCGGGGCGCATCCGGGGGCCGTAGGTGTTGAAAATCCGAACGATTCCGCCGTTCAGTTTTCCGTACTTCTCTTTTCCGTTCCAACGACCGACGCCGCGGATCGCGGTCGAAACGAGCGCTTCGCCGAATCGCTTCGCTTCGTCGTAACAGGCGCGGGGACCGATCGAATTTACGTTCCCCCAGTAGTCTTCGGTTTGGGGATGAACGAGCGGATCGCCGTAAACCTCGGAGGTCGAGGCGATCACGTAACGGGCGTCGAAACGGAGGGCGAGGTCGACGGTGTTGAACGTGCCGTAGGAGTCGACGGCCAGGATCTCGAACGGAATTCGATCGAAGTCGACCGGGCTCGCCGGGCAGGCGAAATGCAAAACGCCGAAGAGTCCGTGCCGCTCGAGGAAGTCCAGGTCGGTTTCGGTGAACGGCTTCGAAACGTCGGCCTCGACCAGCTGGAACGCGGGATTCCGAAGCGCCGACTCCAGGTTCGCCCGGGAGCCGGTGACGAAATTATCCACGGCGGTGACGAAATAGCCGCGCTCGAGCAGCCGGTCGCAAAGGTGGGAACCGATGAATCCTCCGCCGCCGGTCACGAGGACGTGCTTTTCGTTCGAAGCGCTCATGGACTAAAGTCCTAACACACGCCGGTAAATGCGGTCCATGGCGTCACCGAGGTTTTTCACCGAATACCGGTCGCACATTTTCGCGCGCGCCGTCGCGGAAACCGGCCGAATTCCGTTCCCGGCCGCCCGACCGAGCGCCGCCGCCAGTCCGCCTCGGCGAGCGGCTTCACCCACGCGAGATCCGTCGGCCCGAGGTCCCGAAGCGCCTCGC
>JAYVXM010000446.1:0-4338 GCA_043785205.1 Bdellovibrionales bacterium | reverse complement strand
CGGAATCTTTCACTCCGCCGAAGGGAATCCCAGGATCGCTCGCGACGAGTCCGTTCACGAAGAGTTGGCCGCTCTCGATCCGGCGGGCGCAGAGCTCGATCTCATGGTCTTCCTTCGTCCAGATCGAAGCCCCGAGTCCGTACGCCGGCGCGTTCGCGATTCGCAGCATTTCGTCGTGGGTTTGGAAGCGATAGAGCGAAGCCACCGGTCCGAACGCTTCCTCGCGATAGAGGCGCGCCGTTTCGGGGATCGATTCGAGGACGGTCGCGGGGTAATAGAATCCCTCTCCGTCCGGAATCATCCCGCCGACGAGGACCTTCGCGCCGAGGTTGCGCGCGTCCTTGACGAGCTCGTGGAGGTCCTGCCGATTTTTTTCGCCGGCGACGGGACCGAGCTGGGTCGTCGGGCTCGTCGGGTCGCCCATGCGGAGGGATTTGAACTTCGCGACCATCCCGTCGCGGAAGCGGTCGTAGAGCGACTCGTGGACGAGGAACCGTTTCGCGGCGATGCAGGACTGGCCGTTCGCGATGAAACGCGACTCGACCGCGGTCGCGACCGCCTTTTCGAGATCCGCCGTCGGAAAGACGATGAACGGATCGCTCCCGCCGAGTTCGAGGACGGTCTTTTTCAGGTGCGCGCCCGCGGCGGCGGCGACCTTCCGGCCCGCGCCCTCGCTGCCGGTCAGGGTCACGCCGCGAATACGCGGGTCGGCGATGAGCCGCTCCACGCGTTCGGAAGGAATGAGAAAGGTCGCGAACGCCGCGGGATCGAGGTGTTCGCGGCGAAAGGCTTCGTGAAAAACGGCTTCGATCGCGAGGGCGGACTCGGGAACGTTCGAGGCGTGCTTGAGCACGTAGGAATTTCCGGAAAGGAGAATCGGCGCCGCGCATCGGATCACCTGCCAGAACGGAAAGTTCCACGGCATGACCGCGAGGACGACGCCGAGGGGTTCGTGTCGGATCAAGGCCGAGCCGCCCGACGAGAGGCGCGCGGGTTCCGGCTTGAGCATCGTGTGTCCGTGTTCGGCGTAGTAGCGGCAGCATTTCGCGCACTTCAAAATCTCAGCCTTCGCGGAGGCGAGCGTCTTCCCCATCTCCCGGGTCAGGATGCCCGCGAATTCGTCGACGCCGGTTTCGAGGACGGCGGCCGCGTGACGAAGCATTCGCGAACGGGCGGCCAGGACGTCCTCCAGGGGATGGAGGAGCGTTTCCCGATAAGCGCGTTCGGCGTTTCCGAGGCGGGTCTCGATCGCGTGTTCGGGGGTCTCCGGATAGGTGTCGTGGACTTTTCCGGTGGCGGGGTTTCGGGAGGTAAGCTGGGTCATCCGTTTCCTCAGGGGGAAGGGGTTGCAGATCCGATGCCGCCCAGGATAGGAAAGAGCGCATGGGTGCACAATGGAAACATGCGGGACGCCAAGCAAACGCGTCAAAACGGGGAGCGATCTTCGGAAAGCTCGTGAAGGAAATCATCGTCGCCGCGAAGCTCGGCGACCCGCTTCCCGAGAATAATTCCCGCCTCCGCGCGGCGCTCGAGTCGGCCCGGAAACAGTCGGTGCCCCGCGACACGATCGAGCGCGCGATTAAAAAGGGCGCTGGCCTCCTCGAACCAATCAATTACGAAACCATCGTTTACGAGGGATTCGCCCCGAACCAAGTCCCGGTCATCGTCGAGTGCCTGACCGACAATAAGAACCGGACCGCGTCCGATCTCCGCGTATTATTCCGCAAGGGGCAGCTCGGAAATCAGGGCGCCGTCGGTTGGATGTTCGACCGTCTCGGCGTGATCGAAGCGACCCGCGAAGGGGCGCACGACATCGAAGGCGTGGCGATCGAATCGGGCGCCCAGAACGTCGAGCCGCTGGAGGCCGAAGACGTTCCGGCCGGATCCACCGGCGCGCGTTTCTTTTGCGAGACATCCGATCTCGATTCGGTGAACAAGGCGCTCGCCGCGCAAGGCTGGCTCATCACCCTCTCGGAGATGAGTTATCTCGCGAAGAATAAAGTCGAGCTCGACGACGCGAAGAAGGCGGAGACCATCGCGTTCCTGAGCGATATCGACGATCACGACGATGTTCACCGAATTTATACCGCGCTCGCGTAGCGGGGGTTGAACCAATGGTTACTGCGGTCGTCGCGGAACGAAAACCTTGGTGAAACGGGCATCTGGATCAGATCGAAGATCGAAGACAGAAGCCAGGAGAACGAAGCCACAGCGCGGAGTTCAGATTTTCAGATCAATGATCATCGTGTGATATTTTGATCACGAATGAACCCTGTTTATTTTGATCGAAAAATGGTTTTCCTTTGGTTTTTTGCGATCTTGCTCGATCTCGGTCTTATTCTTATGGGGCCCTCTGGAACGCATGATTCTAGAATCTATTACTCCTCGCAGGCGTCCTTCGAATATCTGACCAGTCTCTCTCCGCTCCAAACCTCGCTTTATTTTCGAACCGAACTTCTCGACTTAGTTTTTATCGCCACCTACACATCGGCTTTAAACCTAAGTCTGAAGAGGATCTGGCTAAATCGTGAATCGCGGGATCCTGGACTGCTTCAAGCTCCAGGATCGCCTGACATTCACGAAGCGATCCGAATGCAATCGTGAAGTAGCGAATCCGTTCCTTGTCGGTCCTTTTGCCAGAAGATTCGGCGAGGTTAAGCGCGATCGACGAGGATGCGCGCGCAAACTGATCCTTCAAGAAAGACGGCAATTTGAGAGGCTTTGAGAGCCGATAAAATTCCTTGGCGAGCTGGAAAGCGCGAAAGTCTTTAAGCATTCAGATAACCATGCGAATCCGATGCCACTGGTTTGACATCGGCGGCACGAGGCAGGACTCGGATTTCTGTGCTGTGGCTCCGTTCTCCTGGCTCCTGCCTTCGATCTGAAACTGCGATTTGGTCCCTGATCATGAATTCATCGAGTGCGAACCTGGACGAAGGATTTAAATGCAGATCGCCTCGCTTCGTGGTTACGCTCGAGAAAGCGTCAAATAAAAACCGTCCCCGAGTAAAAAATTCGGTCGTCCGTAAAACCTAGAATGGTTTTAAATTGTGAGAATCGCTTTACGAGAGCAAAGTGAATCGTAACGAAGGCGGCGCAGTGAACCTTTTCAAGTCCTGGAAAAACGTCGAATACACCCGAAAATCCAAGATGACGGCTTGGCGCAAAATCGCGCTCGGGCTCTGGGCCGCGCCGAACGATCCCTCGATTTACAGCCGAATGATGATCGACGCCCGTCCGATACGGACCCGGCTCGCGGCAGCGACCGCGGTCGGCGAATCCCTCAGCGTGACGGCGCTGGTGGTGAGCGCGGCGGCCCGCGCGTTAGCCGGGCTGCCGGGTTTGAATACGGTGATCCGTTTCGGTTCGCTCTACGAGCGGAAGGAGCTCAACGTCTTCGTACACATCCTCCCGGATCTCGCGCGGGACGACCTGACGGGTTTCGTCGTGCGGAACGCCGATCGGAAGACCCATACGGAGATCGCGGACGATATCGGGTTCGAGGTGAGTAAAATTCGAAACGAAGGCGTGGATTCGCTCGGCGAGACGAAGGATATGCTCGGCGGGATTCCCGGTCTAATTTTGTATCCGCTCTTTCGTCTGCTTTCGTTCGTGATGTACAGTCTGAATCTTTCCATCCCGGGCCTCGGGATGGAGAAGGACTGCTTCGGCTCGATCGCCGTCTCGACGGTCGGGGGATTCTCCGATTACGAAGGATTCTCTCCGCTCGACTCGTACGCGCGCTGCCCGATCGTCATCGTGATCGGCGCGATCCGCGACGAACCACGGGTGATCGACGGCGAAATCCGCGTCGCGCCCGTGCTTCCGCTCGGATTGACCTTCGACCATCGCCTCGTCGACGGCGTCGGATGCGCGCGGTTCATGCAGGCGCTCCAGTCCGAGCTCTGCGGTCGGATCAGCGTCGAATTACCGAACGTTTTGCGTCCTTCGCCCGCGAAGATCGCGCCTTCGACCGGCGTCTTCGGCGCTTGATTTCCATCACGAAAGAGTTGACCTCGCGCGAAAAACCGGTAGAACGATTTCACCCTCTTGCAGTGCATCGGCCGGAATTCAGCTTAAGATGGGGGCTTCGAACGGCTTGGACCTTCTACCGGAGTATCCGATGACCCCAAATACGAACCTGGGCCCGATCTCGACTTTCATGAAGCACCATTACCGCCACTTCAACGCGGCGGCGATGATGGACGCCTGCGACGGCTATCAGAAGCACCTCGCCCAGGGCGGAAAAATGATGGTTACTCTCGCTGGCGCGATGTCGACCGCCGAGCTCGGCCTTTCGCTCGCCGAGATGATCCGCCAGGGAAAAGTCCACGCGAT
>JAYVXM010000445.1:0-13598 GCA_043785205.1 Bdellovibrionales bacterium | reverse complement strand
CAGTCCGGGCGACGTCTCCACGCGGCGGTAGAACGCGAGCTCGCTCGCGCGGCGATAATATGAAACCGCCCAACGTAAGTAGCGCGAATCATGAAACTCGCGGAAAAACGCCCGTGAAAGCGGCGCGAGGAAGCGATAAGCGGTCACGACCGCGCGCTGGCGATCGTCGAGCATCTGGGCTTTCCGGAGGTCTTCTTCGAGCGAGAGGATTTTGTGGTAAAAACACCAGTGGTAGCGAATCGGCTCCTTCCGGAGAAGCTCGAGCAGCCCCTGCTGGAGTTCGTCGCGCGACTTCGTCTTCTTCTCGAGTTCGCCGTAGTCAGCCCCGCAGTTTTTCATCTCGTCGCCGTCGCGCTTGGGCGCGTCGGCGACGTGGAAGAGCGCTTGAACATCCCCGATCTGGAGCCCGAGCGGGTGCGGAACGCCCGCGTATCCGGGAGCGGCGATGGCCGGCGGAGGCGCGGGGGCGTCTGCCGCCGGTTCGATCACGTTCGGTTTCAAAACCGCGCACGAGGACGCGCCGAGCGCCAGAACACTGGCGAAGAGGGCGACGGCCGGAGTTGGAAAACGCTTTCCCATGCGATTACGGAGTCCTTCAGCGGGACTCTTCGGAATATCTGAGCGAATTCGTAAGTCATGTTTTTGATGAAAGCGCCGCGTCGCCCGGAAAAATCTGCCTAAGCCCCGAATACTTAAAGAAGTTTCCGAACCGACCCGAAACGGAAGTGAGGAAGGAGTATCCTCGGGACCCCTATGAAACTTCAGAATCGTAGTCCTCTCATCTTCAAACTCGGATTCGCGCTCGCCGCGCTGGCGACGTTTTCGCCGACGCGCGCTTTCGCGGCCGCGACGGAGACGAGAAATTTCTACGAGGTACTCGGCGATCTTCTCTCAGATTACGAATACGATCTGAAGAACGGAAGCGTCAGCGGACTCAAAGATCTCGCGATTCGAAACATTGCGATGAGCGAAAACGTTCCTCCGTCTTTTCGAAACCATCTCGAACTCGTCGTCACCGAAAAAATTCTCGGCACGACGAAAACGCGCGTCGTGCAGTGTCTGCCGTGCCGCGCCCGTAAGGCGACACTGAATCAGGATCAGATCCTCGTCACCTCCGCCGAATTGAACCCGAACGAACTCGCCCGCATCGCGAAAGCCCAGGGCATCGAAAACTTCATGGATCTCGCGTTCTCGTACCAAGCGAACGGAATGGTGCTTTCGATGACCACCGCCGACGCGTCGACCGGCAGCGTGATCTGGTCGCGAAGCTACAACTCCGAGACGTCGCGCACGTCGGCCTATCGCCGCGGCGTCGACTTCAGCCAAATGGAAGCGTCCGTGAAACAAAACGAATACGTCCCGACCCTCCAGTACCGGGGAACGGTGTCCTACCTAAGCGAACCGGACGCCGGCGAACGGGCGAGCTGCCTCAGTCTCGGGTTCCGGCTCGTCGAACGCTACGACAACCGGAAGAAGGAAGTCGGCTTCGAAATGGACTACATCACCGACGTGCGTACGCTTTCCGGCACGCCCGTGGCTCCGACAGCGACCGATACCGGCGCCCGCGTCTACGGGACCTTCAATCTGACCCTCCTCTTCGTGCATGCCTGGAACTTGATCGGCGCCGAGGAGAATTACAATCAAATGCGCGGCTCGATCATCACGGGCGTCGGCGGCACCTACGCTTCGGGTTACCTCGGCGGGATTTTTCGCGCCGGTTACGAGTGGCGGCTGGCGAAACATTGGGCGGTCAGCGCGACCCTCGGCTACCGGCCGAAGGCAACGACGCTGATTTCAGGAACCGAGAAGAGCGTCTCCGGGATCGAATACGGGTTGGGGATAAGTGCGCTCTTTTAGACGGATTGAAGGCGAATTTATGGCGAAACGAAACGAAAATCAGAAACCGAATCTGGCCGCCACCGGCCGGGCCTTCGCGCTCACCCTCGTCGCCCTCGCGGCCGCCCCGGCCTGCTCGACGATGGGAACGGTCTTCGCCACCCAACAAAAGAAGACCGACGGGCCGATCACGAATCCGTTCGATGGCTACACGGCCGCCGGCAGCGCCGAAAACGGCACCGTGTTCCGTACGCGCAAGGGCGACCAAAGCTTCGAAGTGGCGTTCCCCGATCAGACTTCGAAACTCGACCAAGTTTCCATGCCGACTCGCACGGCCGCGGGCGACGAATCCATTCCGGTCGACGATCCTTACAAGAACCGGAAGCCGGCGATCGCCGACCGCGAGATCACCGAGTCCTTTCCGAAAAACGGGGGCGAATTCGAAGGCGACCGCGACGACATCGAACGGACCCTCGGCGTGATGCCGTCGGCCGATTCGACCCCCCACGCCGATAAGAGCTACCTCGCCGGACTCGACCGGATCAAACGCCTTTACCGCGACGGTCGCTACGAAGCCTCCCTCCTTGAGGTCGAGGACCTCCTCGTCGACTTTCCGACCGCGCCGAAACTCTACGAAATGCGCGGCACCCTCCTCGACCGCCTCGGCCGCGGCGAGCTCGCGATCCGGTCTTGGCAACAGGCGCTTCGGCTCGAACCTAAGAACGCGTCGCTAAAGAAATACCTCGATCGTAAACGCGCGACCCGGGGTCTGGCCTCCGAAAGCGAGAGCAAACCATGAAGGTTATGAAACATCTCCTTATCATCCTAGCATTGTCAGTCGGTTCGAGTGCCGCCCAGGCCCGGGACGCCGGCACGAGCGCCGCCCTCGAATCGGTGAAAAAGACCGCCCGCACTCAGATCCATTCGATCGTCGACCCGGTTTTCTCGAAGTACTGCAACGACGAATGCAAACTCCTCTCGATCGACGTCGAAGTCGACGTCGCGAACGCGGAATCGATCGCGCCCGGCTTCGACGAAGTCGACTCTTCGACGCGCGGTGAACTCGAACCGGCCTCCGCCGAAATCAAGGTCCTGATCGACGAAAAAATCGGTCCGAATACGCGCCTTCGCGTCCTCGACCTCGTGAACCGCTACCTCGAGACCCTCGACTATCCGGTCAAGGTCGCTCCGAAGACCGCGCGTTTCCCCTCCCCCGCCGAAAGTGCGGCGAAGGTGAACGAACTCCGGGAGCGCATCACGAAACAGTATCGGAGCGCGATCGAAGAGGTTACCGCTCGCTACTGTCCGAAGGACTGCATGCTCTCGGACTACGAGCTCCAAACCGAGCTCGTGAACGCCGAGGAAGCCCAGTACGGCTCCGCCGGAGAATATTTCGAGACGGGCGGCGTCGCGATCCGGGTGAAGTCGATCGGCGCGACCCTCCTCATGGAGGAAGCGATTCCGGACGGTGACCGGGCGAACCTGCTTGAAATGGCCCGCTTAAAAGTGAACGGATTCAAGAATTCCGACCTCCGCGCAAAACCGATAAAATTTCCGCGCATCGGTGGCGAAGCGAGCGAATACGCCGGCATGGCGACTTACGTCGGCGCCGACGGCAAGACTTACGGGAAGACCTCCAATCGCGAGTCGAAGGAATCCCTCGAATCGACGCGGACCGAAAACCACAACCAAACTTCGTCTTCGAACGCAGACTTCAAATCCGCTTCGACTTCCGAAGCGAACTCGCGGTCCACGAATTCGAATAGCGACACGAATTCCCGGACGAACAACGAATCGAATTTGACCAAAGACCAGAAAACCGAAAACTATCAGCGCTTCGAGAAGATCGAACGCGTCGAAAACGGCGACGCCCTCGCCGGGGAATTCAAGACGATGCGGACGTTCGCCTCGCTCTTCGCCGCCGTGATCCTCGGACTCCTCGCCTTCATCGCGTTTTCGACCCTTCGCTCGAAGACCACGATCGAGACGAAGGGATCGCCGTCGGCGCCGACGCCGTCGTTTCCGAACCCGTACGCGGGCGAAACGACCCGAACCCATGTCGCTTCCGAGGTCGGGACGCCGCACGCCGGCGCCGCGAACGTCGGGCGTCGCTACGAGATCGAGTGCCTCCGCGACGAGCTCATGATGATTTACGCGGAACAGCCTCGCGTGGCGAAGTACGTCTTCGGACGAATCCTTACCGAAGAGGGCATCGAAACGATGTCGGGGTACCTTTCGATCTTCGGGGAAAGCGTCGTCCTCGACCTCCTCCGCGATCCTTCCCTTCAGCACGACCTGAACGAGTTGATGGAGTTCTACGCGCGGACTCCGATCGAACTCGACGACGAGGAAAAACTCGATCTCCTTAAGAAACTCCATCACCGCACCGTCGCCGGAAAGATGGCGGTCGTCGCCTCCCGCTCGTCGGCCCAATTCGAGTACCTGGCCGAAATGGACGGCATGCAGATCATGGAACTCGTTCGAAACGAATCCCTGACCGTAAAGGCGATCGTCCTTACCCAGTGCGATAACCAAAAGCGCTCGGCGATCTTCGCGGCGATCGACGAACCGACGAAGATGAAGCTCCTCGCCGAACTTTCGCGGATCGACTATCTCCCGCGTGACTATATCCAGAACGTCGCGACCGCGCTGAAGCGGAAACGGATGGAAAACCCGCGCCTGAATACCGAAGCGCTTCCAGGAAGCGAGGTTCTCGTAAACCTCCTCGAGCGGAGCGAGCCGACCGTCCAGCACACCGTGATGAAGAACCTCGAGATCAACAATCCCGAGAGCGCGCGGGTCGTGAAACACAAACTCGTTTCGATCGACACCCTCGCCTTCCTTCCGGACGGCCAGCTCCTCGAAGTGATCCTCAGCCTCCGTCACGACGAGCTTCTCAACTTCCTGAAGGGCTGCCGCGACGATATTCGCGGGGCGATCTTCGCGAAGTGCCCTCGGGACCTCGTGAGCGACCTCGAGGAGGAACTCGCCGTCATGCAAAACCCGAGTCGCGATATTTACGGCGCTCTCGAACGGAAGGTCCTGAACCGCGTGAAGATGATGGCCCAGGACACGCTCGTGAACCTCGCCGACGTGAACGATCGCCTTTTCGCGGCCTACGGTAACGTCGCCTCGATTCGGAAGGCCTCCTGATGAACCTCACGACGGCCCATCTCCGTGAAGTGAAGCTTCTTCAGGCGTTCTCGGATGAGGATCTCGCGGTCCTTCTGAAGGGAGGGGAGATCCTGACGTTCGAGGCCCTCGCCCTCATGGTGATCGAAGGGGAACCGTCCGGCGGACTCTTCTTCCTTATGGAAGGACAGGCGGGGATCTTCAAGACGAATAAGGCGTCGGGCGACCTCGTCGAGATCGCCCACCTCCGCGCCGGCCATTCTTTCGGCGAAATGTCGCTGATCGACGACGCTCCCCGGTCCGCCACGATCCAGGCCCTCACCGAGTGTCGGGCCTTTCACCTCCCGGCCGACGTGTTCATGCGATTTCTCCAGCAGAACGAGAAGACGAAGTGCGAATTCTACCAGCGCTGCGTCCAGGAGCTCGCGAAACGTCTCCGGAGTCTCGACGATCATTACGTTATTTCACAGTACCAGCTTTGGAAGGCCGCCCTGAAGGGCGACGGAAAGAAGAGCGCATGAACCCCTCCTCCCTCATCGGACTCCTCGTCGGCCTGGGCGTGATGTACGGCGCGATGACCGCGACGACCGACAACCTCGGTTTCTTCCTTGATTTTCACGGAATCCTGATCGTCGTCGGCGGAACGTTTGCGGCGACCTCGATCAGCTTTCCGATTTCGAAGCTCCTCGCGTTGACGAAGGTATTCGTCCTCCGTGTCCTCGGCCGAAATAAGATCGATTACCAGTCGGCGATCTCGCAACTTCTCGAATTGAATCGTAAGGCCGCGATGGGCCTTCCGACCCTGAAGGAAGCCGCGAACGCGATTCCGCACCCGTTCCTGAAGGAAGCGGTCACGCTCGTCGCAGGCGGCGTCCTGAACGACAAGGAAATTCGCAGCACGCTCGACCAGCGGATCAAGACCCTCGAGGGCCGCTATCTCCTCGAAGCGAACATGTTCCGCACAATCGGCCGCTTCCCGCCGGCGTTCGGGCTTCTCGCGACCACGCTCGGAATGATCGGCGTTCTCCAAAAAATCGGCCAACCGAATTCTCAGAACCTCATCGGTCCGGCCATGTCGGTCGGGCTCATCGGCACGCTTTACGGAATCGCGCTGGCGAACCTCGTTTTCCTCCCGATCGCGGAGAATCTGACCGAGCGGACGCGCGAAGAGATGAACCTTCGTCGGATCATGATGGAAGGCGCCGTGATGCTGAAATCCCAAGTGAACCCGGTCGCAATGCGGGAAGGACTGAATTCGTACCTCCTCCCGAGCGAACGCGTGATTAAGAAGGCCGCCTAAGAAAGACCAGAATGGCATTTTTTAAGAAAAAACCGCTCGAAGTGGTGGAGTACCGGGATAAGGACATCGATCCTTATCTCCACGCCTCCGCGCACGACGAATCGAACTGGTTGATGTCCTACGCCGACATCATGACCCTCCTTTGCGGTTTCTTCATCATGCTCTTCTCGTTCGCGAAACTCGATACAGAGAAATACGAGAAAGTCCGCGAATCGGTATCGAGACAATTCGGCGGCGATTTTAAGTCCGCCCACGCCGAGTACGCGCGCTTCCTTCACCAGGTAATCGAAAAGAACGGCCTCGAGAAGGAAGCTTCAGTACGCTTCGGAGCCGACGGCGTTTCCCTCGTTTTCCAGTCCACGACGTTCTTCGATACCCTCTCGGCGGAAATTTCGGCCGACGGGGAGAAGGCGCTCGAACCGTTCTTCGCCGAAATCACCCGGATCCAAACCGCGGAAGGCAAACACTTCAAAGTGGCCGTCGAGGGGCATACCGACAGCCGAAAAATCATCTCCGGCCCCTACCCTTCGAACTGGGAACTCTCGAGCGCGCGCGCCGCGCGCGTCGTGCGGGCCTTTATCGACCACGGTTTCGATCCGAAACGCCTCGTCGCGATCGGTTTCGCGGACACGCGACCGGAACGCCTCGATTCGCCGGGCACGCTCGTCACCGACGCGGCGGCCCAGACGACGGCGGCGCAGACGACCGCTCAAACTACGACTTCGGTGACCGGGCCGGCGACGGTCCCCGCCCTGACGCCGACTCCGGTGACGACGACGGTAGCCGCGCCGGCGAATCCACAAAACCCCGCTCCCGCCACGCGCGCCCCGGCCGCGGTGATCTTCCCTCCGGCCGAAAATCCCGCCGCCGCCGAAGCGCCCGTGAACGAACGCGACCGGCGCGTGGTGATCCGGATCTTCGACGATTCGGGCGATTCGCCCGCGAACGCCGCCGCCGTTACAAACTAGCGGTCGACATCATCCGGCCGATGATTCCGATGACCGGCGGCCACTGAACGGCGACGAACAGGAGAACCTCGTTCCGAAACGCGGTATTGAAGGCTTCGAGCGAAACCGGAACGCCGTCGAGGAAATACGTTTCGGTCCCGTCCCATTGACTCGGATATTGAACTTTCCGAGCGGTGAATTTCCGGGCTCCCCCGTTTTCGGCGTCTTGGATCAACTGGTAGCTCACCTCGCGAGCGGTGTCCTCGACCGTCTCGGAATAGGTGAGGAACTCGGCACCGCTGGAGCTGAAGCGCGCGTGGATAAACTCGCGGCCGGGGGCGCGCGTTTTCGAAGTCACGATCCGAAGCGCCTCGGTTTGGCCGAGCGCGAACGAAAAATCGGAGCTTTGCGGACTCGGCTCGTCGGTAAAGAACGGAAGTTTTCCGGCGATCACCGCGGCGAGTGGATAAGGTTTGAGATCGACGCCGGTCGTGGCGAACTTGAACGCGAAATCCGGGGCGCCGCGCGCGTCGACCATCTCGAGCGAAACCGAGCGAAGCCGATGATCGGCGCTGAGGGTGCTGCGCGGGAAGATTCGCGCGTTCGCCGCGCGGGCGCCGTTATAGATGACGGCGGTGCCGTCCGGAAGGAGAGTTCCGTACTGACTGAGCCAGTGCGAATATCCCGCTTCGACGGTGAAGGGCTGCCAGAGTACCGCGGTCAGCGTTTCGAGAGGGAAAATCAGTTCCGAGAATCGAATCGGATCCGCCGCGCGCGCGGGCGCCGTCGCCGAGGCGACGAAGGCGGCGGCGGCGATGGCTTTCGCGAAGATCGATTTCATCGGCTGTCTTTGATTTCGACGGTTCCGTCCTGAATGAGCGAGACGTAACCCCGGAGGGTGGAAATCGCGTTCAGAACGTTCGGGTTCGAGCGCTGGGAGTCGAGGAGCGCCAAGATATTCAGGATGTCGGTATACATCTTCCCGCTCGTCGCGAGGTTCGGCGGCCGGACCACGGTGGGGAAACGGTCCTTCACGATCTGCGCGATCAGGGGCTGGATCGTATTGGCGAAGAGCGGGGTATAAACGTAGTCGCTAAGCGACTGGCTGAACTGAGCGTAGGTATTCAGCGGTTTTTCGTCGCACGAGAGGCGAAGATCGGCGCCGATGATCGACTGGACGCCGACCATTCGACAAGTATGAGGTTGGGAGGACGAGCCGGTGAAATACGAGCCGAGTCCGCCGACCCGATAGCGATTTCCGGGCATGAAGTATTCGAGGCTCCGCTCGGTCCCGTTGTTCGCGAGCGTATCGGTGACCGTGAGGACGGTCGCTCCTCCGTAAAAAACCTCCGTCCGAACCGTGTTCAGATCGGTCGACCGCCGGCTCACGAAACGAATCGCCTCGCTGGCCCCGATCCGGACGGTGACCATTTTCAGGTTCTCGTTCGGGAGGAGTCCGTAATCGGGCGAACCGTCGAGGTAGGCCCGCTGAGCGGGATCCGAATATTCAAGCTTCACGCCTTCGGTGACGATCGATTCGCTGATGAGTGCGGTATCGTCCGCGGCGCCGATGCGGGTTTCCTCGAGTCGCTTCGTCTTCGCCGCGTCGAGAGTCCGGAGGTACTGCACGCTCGACGTCTTCACGCCGTTCGCGCCGACGAAATCGACGATGTTCGCCGAATGGGCCTGGGTGCCGAACGCTTTCCGCATGTCCCGGAGCTTCAGCCCGATCGGCGACCGGATCTGATCGGCGAGCTTCGGGATCCCGAAGAGATCGGAAGGAAACGTGACCGCGGCGTGCGCGGAAGGCAAACTCGGCCCGAGCGCGAGGAGCAGGGCCATGCTTCGGATTCGTGAAAATCGCGCCATTTTTTGAACCGCCCTATTCAATCCAGTGGAGAAGTTCGGGATGTTCCTGGGGATCGAGATCGACCGGAGTGCTCACCTTCGGGGTGTAGGCGAAGGTGAAATGAACTCCCTTGACCGCCTCTTGACTCCGAAGTTCACGGCCGAGTTCGCTCTTCTTATTCATCGCGAAAGTCACTTTGTAGCGCGAACTCACCGACATCGGATCCATCATCGGAAGGCGAAAATAGCCCTTGCCGGTGTAAAGATCTCCGAGGATGACCATTTTTTCAGCGTCCTCCGGATTCGGGAGATGTCCCCGAATCGAAACCTTCATCGGGTAGTCGAGGTACTTCGTCGACATCTTCTGAAGCTCGTAACCACAGATCTGCTCAGCGGTGCCCGGGTTCACGTGATCGGCGAAACAGACCCGGTGGAGCGATCCGAGCACGTCCTGAAGGGTCATTTCCGGATGCTCGAGTTTCTTCCGCTCTTCGGCCGTATAGACCTTCTGGGGAGAGGAATCGAACTCGAAGTCGTCGCGCGGAGCGACTTCGCCCGCGCGGACGATTTTCGCGGTCATGATGAACATGAACTGAGTGTGGCCCTGATCCTTTCCTCCGCCGAGTAGCTTCCCGGTCCGCACGTCGCGCGAATGGGTTTCGCCGCCGATGACGTAAGCCTGGTTCGTGTGGAGGGTGAGATTTGTATACTGGTAAGGATTCAGGACGTCCACCGGCGCGAGCGGGTCGCCGGTCGGCGTCGCGTACGTGATCAGGAGGTCCTGGAGCGTGACGAGCGTCGGATCGGTGTTCGAGATCCGTGGCTTAAACGACGTCGTGATCCCGAGCGTTTCGGAGATCGGCGTGAGGGCGGTCGGTGCGACGTAGTATTTCGTCGTGTGCGAATAGGGACAGGTCGATCCCACTTCGCACGCCGGAATCGGATACGAGGCGATCACCGACGAATGCTTCTTCTCGATCTGGGCTTGGATCGAAAAGTTCAAATACGAGGCGAGCGGATTTCCGATGCCGGACGCGAGATTGAACACGCCCTTCACGAGGGAGCCGAGTACGGTCGGTGGCGCGACGGTCCCATTGGGCACTTTCCCATCGAAGATTCCGAGATCGAGCCCGAAATCGCGCGAATAGGACTTATCGAAGGAATACATCGTGAGGGTCATGACGACGGCGTCCTTCTCCGCGATCGTGGTTTGGACGTCGGCGTCGGCGAGCGCGGTTCCGAACTCCTGGTTGGCGGCGTCGTCCGGGAACCACCAGCTAATCGTCCCGGCGGTGCGGTCGAGCGCGCTCGGGCGGCGAATTTTCGGATTCGCGGCCGTGGTCATATCGTCGGACACTTTTCGCTGGGCGTAGTTCAAAAGGCTATCGAAGGCGTTGAAACCGTAGGGCCGCGCTTGATAAACGCAAAGGCCGCTCACGAAAATGCTCGCCGTGACTTTATCGCAAGTGAACTGGCCGGGCGCCGGGGCGGCGCGGGTAAGAATCGCCCGCTTCGCCGCGCCGGCGTCGCCGGACATACCGATCACACTCACGAGAATCAGGAGGGGCGAGAGGGTGCGTGAAGCAGGAATACGCATGGGAACCTTTCGGGAAATCATGGAAAGAAGATGGCCCGGGTATAGACGAAGTTGACGCATAAAGTCAATCATCCTGAACCCCCGGGGTCCGAATCTTAGGAATCCGGCCTCCGCGCGGGGAATGCGCGGATTTAGCGCTTCCGGGGTCGCCCCCGGCGGCAGATCCTACCCATTGCCTCGCCGCATGGCTTCTTCGATCCTAGAGGAAGGAACTGGAGAAGAATCATGCGCTGGAACTGCCCCCACTGCGAAGAACTCGTCACCGCCGGCATCGACTTCGAGAATACGAAGAAGGCTTACGTTCGGTGCGCGAAGTGTAACGGGATGGCGCTGGTCCACCGAAGCGCCGTTTTCGCCGACTACGTGAAGGCGCGACGCCTGGAAGAAGAGGCCCAGCTCGAAGCGGAACTCCGCATCACTCAAACTGCGACCGCGAACTCCCGCGTCCAGTCGATGGAAGGCCATATTCGGGGCCTGAACGAAAAACTCAGCGCGGCCGCCGTCCACGCCGCCTCGTCGGCAACGGTCGCGGCGAACGCGAACTCCGACGCCATCGAAGCGGCGCGGCCGCTCGCGATGCCCCCGCCTCCGAACGCGGCGATGAGCCCGTCGACGAATCCGCCCCGAGGTTCCGCGATGAATGCGGGCATGGACCTTACGATGGAGATGATCACCGCTCCTCATCTCCCGACTCCCCCTCCGTTCCTATCGTCCTTCGGGCCGACCGAAGCGCATGCGGACGAGATCACGATCACGCATGACGTTTATTCGGCGCCGCCGATTTTCCTCTATTCGAAGCCGCCGGCGTTCCTGCTGAAAACGACCGCGAACGCGATCGAAACCCTCGAACGTGCGTTCGCGATCGACGGGGACGAATCTCCGATGGACGCGATCGTCGCCACTCCCATCGTGACGACGCTGGAAGTCGAATCCATCCGGGCGCGAATGACCGCGCGCCTCGCGACGATCGTGCCCCCATCGCTTCGTCCGACGATCGCGCTCTGGACGGCGGCCGCGCTCGCGATCGCTTCCGGTGCCTACCTCTACGTCGAAGGGAAAAAAGCGCTGGCGCCGGTCACGACTCCGATCACGATGGCCCCGCCGAACACCGCCGTCATCCAGGCCGACGAAATCCGCTCGAAGGCGAATTCCGCGATTCGGCCGGAAACCCGTTCGCTAGCGATCGTTCGCGTCGCGCGCGCCGTCCTCCGGAACGGCCCTTCAGTCGAATCGTCTTCCCTTCAAACGCTCGAACGGTCCGCCGTCGCGAACGTCGTCGAAATGAAGGATGGGTGGATCCGGATCGAGAGCCCACGGATCGAGACGCCGAATCGCAGCGCATGGGTCCGATCCGATCTCGTCGTCCAAATGCCGCGCTGACGCGGTGTCGACTCTTCCCTACTTCTTCCGCGCGGGATTCTTCACGAGCTTCCTATCGGCGCTGTCGAATTTGAAGTTCACCATCGAATGGATCCCCGGCTGAAATTTTCGCCAGTACGCGTCCGCGAGCTTCGGATTCGCCGAAGGAAGCTCGAGGGTGACGGTCGGAATTCCCCGTTCGACGCCGGCGTAATTTCCGAGCGATCCGGGAAAATAACCGGTCGATTTCGCCCGGAGACGGTTCCGAAGCTGGTAGCACTCGTGCACGTATTCCTTCGCGAAACGGTCGAGCGTGAGACTCGTCGGGCCGTCGTAGTCCATCACGTTCAGCGGGGCGTGGACGGAGAGGATCTTGGTCGGCCTAAACCGCTCGATCAAGTCGACTTGAAATTTCGTCTCGGCCTCGGAGCTCGGTTCGTTCCCCGGATAACGGCGAGGATTTTTCGCTAGCCGGGTATTCCATTCGAGGAGCGCCTTTTCGCGCCAGAGTGGCGTATCGAAATTTCGGTTCACATCGACTCCGCGCGCGTTCATGCGGATGCGTGGCGAGCGAAAAAAACCGTCGGGATTCACGAAGGGCGCGAGAATGACGTGGGAGTCCTTGAGTTCGGTTTCATGTTCGCGAAAATATTGGGCGAGCTTGAACCCGAGGTAAAGCGGCGTGATTTCGTCCGGATGGACCATCGCGAAGATGAGGGTTTTGTTCGGGCTCGAAGGTTCGCCGAATTCGGCGTAGATGAGTGGACGGCCTTCTTCGGAGACGCGGTCCGTCCGCCAGTGAATCCCTTCGCAAGTCTTCAGATCCCATCGGTACGGTTCGACCGATTTGTCCATTTTCGCGCAGAGATCGAAGATCGCCTTCTTCGACTCCTCATCGTCGGCACCCTTCACCGCGACGGCCGCAGGTTCGGAGACCGGGCGCGATTCCACGGGAGCGGTCCTCGACGAGCAACCCCCAAGGGCCGCGAGAAGCGCGAGTATCCCGGGCGTTCTCCGAATCATGCGATCTCTCCCGGTCCGGCTCGCCGCGAACGCCACCAGCGGAACACGAGGAACAGGACGCCGCCAATCACGAGAAAAACGATGCCGTGTTCGACCTTCTTGATCCACCGGACGACGGAGTCGAGTTCGTCGCCGAAATAATAGACCGACCCGATGAAGAGCGGGACGCTGATCATCGCGGCGAGGCCGTCCATCGCGAAAAATCGCATGAACGGAACGTGCAGCAGCCCCGAAGTGAAATAAATCGGAGCTCGGAGACCCGGCATGAAACGCCCGAAGAAGAGCATCCGCTTCGAACCCTTCTGGTTCAACTTCTGGGAGGCGATCGCGATCCGCTCGTCGGGAAGGAGACGGTGGAAAAACGGTTTTTTGAGAATCTTGCGTCCGAAGTGCCGTCCGACGAACCACATGAGCGAATCGCCGACCATCACGCCGAGGAAACAGACGGCGACCATCAGCCAAAGATCGCAGACTCCGTAATAATCAAGGAGCCCGCCCGCGAAAAGCGTGACGTCCTCCGGAACCGGGAGGCCGAACCCGCAAAGAAGCAAAATGC
>JAYVXM010000444.1:0-4343 GCA_043785205.1 Bdellovibrionales bacterium | reverse complement strand
ATGCACATCGAATGCAAATGCAAAACCTCTCTCAATGGCCCTTCGGAGACTTATGCCAGCCCTATTTCTTCATGAGGACAAGTGATGTGTAAGGAGCGAGCGTCGCGCTGCCAGAATATGCCGCCCCGGTCGCGTCGACATAGCTCGTATCCAAGGTGACCGTCATCGGCGAAGGTGTGGGATTGTATTCGAAGCGAATCACGCTACTCGCAATCGTGCCCGGCGAATATAATACTGGTGAGCTACGTGAATCAAGGTCCTTCCCATAAGTCGTTTGCCATCCGTTCAACGAATAGGCGTGTTCGGTTCGGGTGCCATTTTCCAGGTCATACGTGTCCACGACCTGGCTCTCTCCGAAAGGACTCGCAAATGAATTCCCCGAGAATATACCAAACTGAGCGAAGTCACCGATGAGTTCTGATCGAAGGACGAGTGCGGCCTGACTGCCGTTTTTTTGGAAAAGCCAGCTTCCGATGCTTCCGTAAAGCGATACAAAGATATTTCCCGTTACCGTGGCGCCGCGAAGCGAAGGGAATGTTGGGATGCCGTTGCCTGATAACATCAGAATTTGAGTGCCGTTATCGTAGAGGGTGTTTCCACTGGCAGACGTGTTGTTCGCGGTGTTGTAAAAGATTCCGCTAGTTGCGAAGTGGGCCACGGTGTTTCCCGTCATCTCAATATTTGCGGAATACCCATCGAGATAAATGCCGTGCGCTGGACGATATGCAGGATCGTCCGTACCATCCGGAGCACCACGGCCATCTAAAATGATATTACCTATGATTTTTTTTGGTGAATTTCCAAACGTATCGCTTGAATTGAAGTAAGTGTAAATTCCCGCCCCATCTGCCTTCACAAAAAGCACATGGTTGACGAAATTATTTGCGACAGTGCCCGGGCCTCCGATAAACGAGATTCCGTTGTATCCCGCGTTTTCTACAGTGTTCCCTGAAATGAGATTAGTTAAATTCGTCGGATCGCTCTTCAAGTACACAAACATTCCAATGTAAGAGCCGTCACCACCCGATCCAGCTCCCGCGTAAATTCCGGAATTACGAACGACATTACCCTGAATCGTGCAACGGATCACACTGGTCGATAAAATTCCGTTATTGCTGGAATCCAAAATAGACGAATTCACTACGGCAATGTCGACAGGTTGATCAGAGAAAATTCCATTGCCTCCAGAAAACTGAATCGTTGAATTTTGGATCCTCATTCCGATCGTATAACTCAAGTCCGCAACGTTTACGCCCGCTCCAACCAGCGCTAAATTGTCAATCGTGATGTAGCGCAGGTTTGATAGTCTGGCGACAGTATCGACAACACTCACTTTTACGTCGTAGTTAGACGGATCGTTTGATCCGAAATACATCTGGAGCTTCTTCGTACTTGGATTAAAATACCACTCGCCGACTTCGGTTCCCGCTTGTAGCAGGGTGCTCGGGTGGCCCTGAATGAAATAACCGAAACCGTCTTGTATGCCGTTCGAAGTATTTTGGAAATTAATGGTATTTCCAGACTGGGAAACGATTTGATAGCGATCAAGCAGCCACTGGGCCGTACGAATTACGATCTCGCCTCCTGTCCAGTTCGCAGGCTGAGTCGTTTGTGTATCGGTGATGCTAGTGATTCCCGAATGCGAGGCGATCGTCAAGTATCCGCTTTTGGCACTAGCGCGCTTCGGATATCTTCCCATTGGCTGAAGTGCGGAGTTTACGGCGACGACTCCCACTTTCGCCCCACATTGAGAGCAAGCACTTTCCCAAATTCCGTTTCCTATGTTTACCCACGAGCCTAACTTTTCAAAACCAGTCAAGACCGGTTTTGGCCCTGAACCGTAAGATGAAAGAATGACCTGTGAGCTCGTGTTTCCGACCGCTTCGATTCGGAACGAACCGGGAAAGGTTTCTCCCGATTTGAAAAGAATGGCGTCCCCCGGTAACAAAGACGAGGACATCGCCGTCACCTTCGAGAGTGTCTTAAATGCTGAAAATTCAGTTAGTCCATTGTTCGCGTCGTTTCCGTTAGTAGGGTCGACGTAATACTTCGTCCCGGTAATAGTGACGCTAGGTGTAGACGTCGGTGTTGGTGTTGGAGTCGGTGTCGGAGTCGGTGTCGGAGTCGGTGTCGGTGTTGGAATCGGAGTCGGTGTCGGAGTCGGTGTCAGAGTCGGCGACACAGTCGGAGTCGGCGAAGGTTGTGTTTGCGCTTTGGACCGGCGCGCGGCCTGCGCCTCTACTACACCGTTCACGCAACCTAAAACCGTCGAGATACCGATCAGAATTCCGATAGATTGCGCTAAAGTTTTCAATTCCGAAATTTTGCCCAAGAAAACCCCAAATCGAATTAAAGAAAACCCCAAATCGTATTAAGTAGATTATCATTTCGGAGGTGCATGGTAATGTGGCAATTTTGACCTAGTATTAAGCTCGAAAAGGATGAGTTTCAGGGCAATGCCAGCTCATATTTCGATGCTCTCACGTCGATCAACACTTGATTCAGCGTGCGACGATTACGCGTTTAATTTAAGTAGAAAAATTCGGCGCAAGCCCCGTTCCGCTCAGCTCGCCGTATCGCCCGGAACCGCGCCGGTCTCCTCGGCTTCGATCGCGGCGCAGTCGCCGAGGTGATCGCCACCGTGTCCGCCGATCGCGTAGGGATCCGCGAGGTTCAGGCCGTGACCGTGAGTCGCGCCCGATTCGTCAGTGCAAATCGTGCGCTTCGCGTTTGGATTTCCCGGAGGCACATGACAGACGAGGACTTTACGGGAGTTCGGTTTCGCGCAATCAACGATGGGGGATTCCTCGGCCACGGAATTGTCCGTGATCGGAGGGACGTTCGCGCTCGCATCGGGGCCGAGCGAAGAGGGGGACGCGTTCGCGTCGCTCGCGGTAAAACCCGAATCCGCGCAGCCGACCAGGAAAAGCAAGGGCAGCGCGCCCAATCCCGCGAGGAGCATCGTCCAGATCGTCTTTGATAGTTTCGTCAGAAGCATCGTGGCCCTCCCGTTCCCGGTAAAGCTGCAAACCGGACCCCATGACACACCCTCGGAAAGTGGGGAGAAATCACGTGGGGCCCGTCGATCTCTTCGACAGTGACGCGAAAGGGGTGTCTCTTTTTGTCGGTTGATTTTTCGGGGGTCGAAACGGCGGTTATCCGGTCTTCACCCGCAGACAGAAGAATCGGAACGAATCGCGCAACTCGCGCACGTTCGCGACCCACGGAACGACGAGGCTCATCCGCGTGCGCTTGCCTTCCTCGATCACGACTTGGAGGCTCAGCCCGGAGTTGAGAATTTGGTAAAGCCCGAGCCCGCGGTCCGCGCGTCCCGAGTCGGAGTCGCCGGTGACGTGCTGTTTCGCAAAATTCTTCGCCAGTAACGGAATGAAGTCTTCCTTACGCAGGGATCCGAAATAGTCGGTCACCGAGACTTGGAGAAAGCTTTTGGCCGAGATTAGCTCGATTTCGACCTCTTCCCTCCGGGAGAGATTGAACTCTTTGCCGCGATCGAGTCTGTGCTTGAAGTGTTTGCCCTTGTGGTCGGTCGGGGCGTCGAAGACGGCGTTCAGGATGAGCTCGTCGGTCGCGCGAATGACCGAGCTCGCAATCCGTTTCGGAATGGTCTTTTTCTCGAGGATGATCGAAAGCGCTTCGAGGGTGGCTTTTTTCCGATCGGTGTTCGTGATGCGGCTCTTCTGGATCTGGAGGTCGTCGATGCCCGCCGGGTGGGTGTCGAACGGGTTCGAGAGGAGGATATTGTTGATGACGTACGAGTAGACCTTCGTCGCCTCTAGGCTGAAATTCCGGAGGAGATACTTCGAGAAGAGGTGGAAGTTTCCGGGCACGATCGAATCCCGAAGGGGATGGCTCGAAATCGCGAATACGCGGTGCCAGACCCGATGCTTTTCGAAGTAAGTCATCAGTTCCGTGTTCATGCGCGCGTCTTCGGCGCGCTTTTCGAGAACGGAATCGTAGTCCCAAAGGACGAAGCACCCGATGTTCGCGCAGAGGATCTCGTGAAGCTCGTCTTTCGATCCCACCTGAGCGAAGCGCACGCCGAGATTTTTCGCGACCTGTTCGGCGAAGAGATAATCGACCGCGTTCCTCGAAATGAGAACGATCGTGTTTTGGCTCATGTCGGATCGCTCTTCTTTCGTTTCGCGGCGAACTTCGCCATCTGCGAGATCGTGTCTTTCAGGGCGTCGATCTGACCCGGCTCCCGCAAGTCGCCGAGGCCGATTTCGTGTAGCGCGAGACCCGAGAGAGGAGCGCCGTAGCGGGCGAGGAAATAGTGGGCGGCGAGCACGGCCGTGCGCCGGTTCGCGTCCTTGAAGACGTGG
>JAYVXM010000443.1:0-4348 GCA_043785205.1 Bdellovibrionales bacterium | reverse complement strand
TGATGTTCATCCCGGTCAATTTGTCGACCAGCGAAATCGAGTCGACTCCGAGTTCCTTCGCGAGTTCGTAGACTTTCATCGTCGTGCCTTCGGTCTGTTGTTCCACTCTGTGTTTAGCTCCTGTCAGGATTAAGTTGAGAAAAGACAATCAATCGGTAGTTCCGAGTTGGTTTTTCTGTGGCTCAACCGTCCTGCTTTTCGGTGCTGGTTTCCTTGGTCTTTTCGGGTGTCGTCTTCGCTTCGTCCGAAGCGGCTTGCTTCATCATCTCGCGCAGGCGTTCTTCGGCGGCGGCCTTCGCTCCGCTCGTGCTCTCGCCCTTGTTCCCGACGAGGGTGCCCGTGTTCGTGATGCTCGCGCCCGCCGGAATGAGATCTCCGTGCGTCTTGTGCGCGATTTTGGCGCGCTCCTTCAGCCCTTCCGCGGCCGCCCCGTCTTCGTAGCCCGGGATCTTCTGGAGGTTCTCGATGGTCGCGTCGGAGATCGAACGGAGGGACGCGAATCCCGCCTGGTAAATCGCCTGGGCGAAGGTTTCCGAGACGCCTTCGATTTGCTGGAGCGACGCGATGACGTCGGTCGTGCGCTTCGAGAGCTTCGTCCGGGAAATGATGTCGAGCTTCCAGCCGGTCAGCTGGGCGGCGAGACGGACGTTCTGCCCGCGCTTGCCGATCGCGAGCGAAAGCTGGTCGTCCTCGACCATGATTTCCATCATGCGATTCCGCTCGTCCATGCGGACGGAGGAGATCTCCGCCGGCGCGAGCGCCGAACGGACGAACATGACGGGGTTATCCGACCACGGGATGATGTCGATCTTCTCGCCCTTGAGTTCCTGGATGACGGCTTGGACGCGGACACCCTTCATGCCGACGCACGCGCCGACCGGATCGACATCGCGATCCTTCGACACGACCGCGATCTTCGAGCGGGCACCCGGTTCGCGGGCGCACTGCTTAATCTCGACGATGCCGTCGCGGATTTCCGGAACTTCGATTTCGAAGAGCTTTCCGAGGTAGCGCGGGGAAGTGCGGGTAAGGTAAAGCTGGGGGCCCTTCGTGGAGGTGACGACGTCTTCGAGGAAGGCCTGGACGCGGTCGCCCGGTTTGAAGATTTCGCCCGGAATGATCTCGCCCCGCGGAAGGACGGCGTCCGTCCGGCCGAGGTCGATGATGAGATTCCCGCGTTCCACGCGGCGAGCGATGCCGGTGATGATCTCGCCCTTCCGATGGATGTACTCCGAGAAGATGATTTCGCGTTCAGCGTCGCGGACCTTTTGAAAGATGACCTGTTTCGCGGTTTGGGCGTCGATGCGGCCGAAGTCCGGCGTTTCTACGCGAACCCCGATTTCGTCGTCGAGCTGGCATTCCGGATCGAGCTTACGGGCGTCGCCGATGTCGATCTCTTCGCTCTCCTCGAGCATTTCCGGCTCGGACTCGACGACTCGCTTGAAAAGGAAGAGGTCGATTTCGCCGGTGTCGGTGTTGTAATGGGCTTCGAGAACGGCGTGTTGGCCGTATTTTTTCTGCGCGGCCATCAGCATCGCCTGTTCAAGGGCGGAAATGATGATTTCGCGTTTGATCGAGCGGTCCTTCGAAACGGACTCAATGACTCGGGATAGTTCGGTGGCGTTCATATTCGGATCTCCTCGTTTAACTAAAATCAAAAGTCGGTTCGATGTTCGCCTTTGCAATCAGTGACATCGGCAGATGGATTTCATCCGTCCGCTCGGTTTCTTTTTTCTTCAGGCTCGGTTTTTTGCCCTTCGTCGAGGTTCCCATACTGGCGAACACGGTCAGCTTGACGGCGGCGGCTCCTTCGTCGGCACCCGCGCGGGGCGAAACGATTCCACTTAAACGGCCTAAGAAATTTTTCTGTTTCGGATTCCGTTTTTGATAATCGGGATTTCCGAGCTCGTCCGCGGTCAGCGGGCGGAAGGTGTGAATGCGGGCGTCGCGACCGGTGAACTTCAGGAAATCGCGGGCCTTCCGGAGCGGGCGATCGACGCCCGGAGACGAAACTTCGAGTTCGTAAGCGCCGCCGAACGCTTTATCGACTTCGGTCATGCCGTCGAGCGGTTCATCGAGCGCCCGGGAAACGTTCGCGCAATCCTCGACGCCGATCAGGCCGAGTTTCTCCGCGTCCGCCCCGTCCGCGCGGTCGATGTAGACCCGCAAAACTTTTCCGTGATGCATTTGCATCTCGAGGTGCACGAGCTCGTAGCCGAGCCCCTCGAGGATCGGGCCGAGCTTTTCGAGAAGCTGGGTCTGCGGAGAAGTCTTCGCCGGGAGGGCGAGGGAAGCTTCGATGGGGGTAGTGCCGACGTTTGAATTCATGTGCTTTCGTGCAAACCGGTGCTCGCCGGTCCCGCCAAAAATGATAAAGGCGAACCGCGTGGCTCGCCTTTCAGTGAACCTAAATGTGGGTCGGGTGTATCATAATGGCGGAGGAGTCTCTAGGGGGAGCTTTCCCCCCTTAAACTCCCGGTGCTTGACAGGAAGCCGAAAGACCTAAAAAATATCTTATAAATGCGTCATCCGCTCGGCTTCTCCAGGGTTTTAGGCGGTTTTGTTCGGAAAAGTAGGCTCGTAATCGGGGTCGGTGGCGTCGTTTCCGGTGCTTTCGCGGGCCTTGGAAATGCTAATGCGGCGCTTCAAATCGCCTGGGAATCCCCGACCACCCCTGCACCGCAGGTATTGCGGGATTTCACGCTCGAGGACCTCGAAAAAAAGAAGGCGCTCGTTTTGACCGAGATCGATCCCCTGGCGAAGGGCGGGAAGGAATCCGCGAAGTTTTACGGACCGTCGCTTTCGGCGCTGATGGAAGAAACGACGAAGGCGCTCAGCGCCGCCGATCGGGCGACGACCGATCTCGTCGTTCTAAAAACGCGCTCCGGAAAAGAAGCGTTGATGCCGAAAGCGTTCCTCGTGAAGTATCCCCAAATTCAATTGGCGCTGAAAAAGAACGGGCAAACGTTGGGCGCGGAAGCGCCGCGGGTCGTCCTACCCGCGACGTCGAATTCGAAGATCAAGTCGGAGAACATTCTCCTCGAGCCGCTCTTCGTGAGCGAGCTGACCGAGGTCACGCTGACGTCCTACGAGAAACGTTTCGGCGCGTTCATCCTGAAACGACGAACGGATCCGGCGGCCATGCGCGGAGAGAAAATGTTCCTCCAGAATTGCGTCGGCTGCCACTCTCAGCCGCAAACGGCGCTCGCGTCGCTCGCCTCCGCCGCGCAAGTGGAGAAGATCGCGAACGGTCAGCACCCGGAAGTTTTCGGAGTTCACGATTTCAAGTCGATCTTCGACAAGAAATCGACGCGTTCGCTCGCGAGCTACCTCGAAGCGTTCAAATTCCAAACGGCGAAGAACTAGTCCCTAGTTGCAGTTCGCTCCGGGGACGTTGATCGAGTCGTTGATGACCAGGCCGCCCGCTTTATTCGTATCGACGAACTGACCGGCGCCCGCGGTGGCCATTCCCTGAAGGTTCGCCATCGAGGTCGTATCGGTCGGATCGCCGAAGTAGACCGTATTGACGGTGGCGGCGGAGCCGTTGCCGGCGACCGTCGAGAGAAGTGCGTCGACCAGACCCTTCAAGTTCGCCGCTCCTGAGATGTCCGTCGGCTGACCGTCGGACATGAAGACGACCGCGAAATCCTGTTTGGTCGCGCCCATTTCATCGGCCGCGATCGTGGCGTCGAGCGAGGTGAACGCCGCTTTGTACGGCGTGTATCCTCCGGCCGCCACCGATTCGTAAGCGAGGAGGGCGGTCGAGAGCTGGGCCGAGTTTCCGACGGCGGTCGAAGCGAGATTCGTCACGAACTTGTTCGTGCCCATGTCGTATTCGAGCGCGGTGGTCCCCGAGAAATAACCGAAGTTGTAGGTGAGGTTGGTATTCGCGCCATAATCCGAGATGAACTTCTGGATGGTCGCCACGCGAATGGCTTGCTTCGGATCGGTGGTATTCGTCGATCCCGAATTATCGACCATGAACATGATGCGAATCGGCTTCTTCGAATTCCCCACCGTGCAGCCGGGCGGATTCGTGTTGCCGGTTCCACCCGGTCCGCCCGGAGGCCCGATCGGCTGAAGCTGAGTTTGCAGCGATCCGATCGAAGCGGCGGTGAATCCGGTATTATTACATCCGGAAATTGCGAAACCCAGGACGAGCGCGGATAGCGCGATGTGATTCTTATACGTGTGCGTGCGCATTTTTTCCCCTTTTGTCACTGGCTGTGTCGCGACCGGCACACGTACTACTGATCGACGCAACTCAACCCTTATGGCTAAGTGGAAGCAAAAATCGGCCCGCGTTTGAAAACGCGAAATGTAAGGAAATTTTAAAACAGTCCCTGTC
>JAYVXM010000442.1:0-4365 GCA_043785205.1 Bdellovibrionales bacterium | reverse complement strand
CGCGGACTCCGCGTCACCGGCGTCGATCGCGCGGCGATGGCGCCCGTCGTGCTCGCGCATCCGGGCTATACCCACGTCCATTCGAGCATCGGGGACTGGATGTTCCCCGAGACCGTCGCGGCGGAGTGGATCGCCCTCGACATGAACGCCGAGCCGAAGATCGCGCTCCGGGAAATTAAGCCGCTGATGGACTACCTCAAACGCGGCCTCAAGGGCGTCTTCTTCACGCTCAAGCTGAATCAGATCGACTTCGCCCTAACCGCCGAGCGGCTCGGGAAAACGATCGCGAAGGACCTGAACCTCACGACCTACTTCATGAAACAGCTTCCGTCGAACCACCAGGAAGTGGCGTTCTTCGGGCTTAGCTCGCGCGCGACGGCGAAGACGTTCGTGCGGACCTGATTACTTAATCGAGTTCAGCCACATTCGGATCGCCGTTTTCGAGTCGTTCGAAAGGTGACCGCCGAGCGGCATGGCATTGTACGCGTCCGGAGCGCGAGTAATTCGGTCCCAAATGATTTCGCCAAAGTCGTCCACTTTTCCTTTTCGTTTCGAAATCAACTTCTTCAATGCGGTGAGATCGCCGAACGGGAGGGGGGGAGCGCCTTCCACCAATCCGTAGGTATGGCACTCGACACAAGTACCGAAGGCCTTCGCGGCGGCCGTGGCGATCGCGCCTTCTCCGATCGGCCCCGAGTAGCGCCGGAGGTCGGTAATCGCCCTTTGCTCTAAATCCGGCGCCGCGCAGAACGGTTCGGTTTCTCGATCAAGAGCGAGAGGATCGGGCGGGGTGTCTTTCAAGGCCTCGCGACTCAGCTTGGCGAGCTTATTACAGTCTCCGTCCGCCTCTCGTAATACTTCGGCGATTTCCGGTTGTTTCGTGATCTCCTCGAAGAACTCGACATGGGCGTAACTCTCCGGATCGACGGCCATCGACCAGAGGTTCGTCTGGATTCCGAGCGGATCGAGGAGATAGCGGGTTTTCGAAATCTCATCGTAGTGGTTTTCGAAGGTTGGGAAGCGGCTTCGGCTCGTGACCATCGGGTCGTCGATCGTATAGCCTTTCGAATTGGGTCCGCTGCGGCCCCGTCCGCGGATATTCGTGCGATCGATGAGGTCGACCGTTTTTTCGGCGTCCGCGGCCGTTCCGAGGTTTTTTTCCAGAAACCAGAGCTCGTTCGATTCGCGGGTGCTGGAGAGCTGATTCTGGCGTTTCTTAGTGTCGGCGACGACGCTCTTGAAATCGAAAGCCCCGTCGGAGCGGCCGACTCCGCGCGCGCGGTACCAGTTCGCGGCGTTTTCATTCTGCTCCGGATTCAGGAAGATCGTCGGATCCGGACATCGACCTTCCAAGAGACCTCCGGCGAGCGCGTATTTGATGGCGTTCCAGCGGTTCGGATCGCGCTTCAAATCCCCGACGACGCGGCAGCCATTCAGTACGAGAAACTGGTGGGACATATCGAGCGCGGGCGTATTGTATTCTTGGGTGCTCCACGATTGGGTCGAAGGAATCGGGACGGTGGGCGAATGTTCGAGGGCGGCATCGATTTGCGCGCTCGTGATCAACGGCTTCAGCTGGCGCATTCGGGGCGCGCCGCTTTCGACCTGATTAAGATACGATTTGTACCACGCGACCTCGGGCGACCCCTTCGCCAGGCGATCTTCGGAAAACGGCACGAAGCCCGCCCACTGGCGGTAGGGATCGAAGACCGGTCGCGGCGTTTGCTGCGAGTTTTCCCCACCACCGTGACAGGTCACGCATTTCCCAGGATTGCGTACGACCTTGGCGTTCGCCTCGCCCTGGAGTTTCCGATCGTCGGTGTCTTCCGGAAAGCGGATTTCGGTCATATTGAAGCGGCGTTCTTTCGCGTCCCAGACCTGAAGTTCGACCGCGTCCGAGCCGCGAAGGCCCTTGCCGGTGCTGAAACTTAAGGTCACTTCGGAGTTCGGGCTCTTCAGGATCACGCGCGGATGGGCGACGTCGCTTTCCTGAATCGACTTGCTGTCCGCGGTGAAGAGCATCGCCTTCCGAATTTTTTCCGGAAGGAGCCCTAAGAAGTCGTCGACCGACCGCGCTTTCTGTTTTCCGCTTTCGATATTCGCGATCAGGGAGTTCACATCGCTCACTTCGCTCTTGTCGCGATTACAGGCGCGCCCGGCATTATCGTAAAGCGCGCGGGGAGGGGTCCCGTCACCGTCCGTCGGAGGCTCCGCGAAGACCGTCGAAGAAATGAGTAGGATCAGGACCGAAAACAGATTTCGTGTCATCGATCTTATTGTATAAAGAATGAGATGAGATTCACAATTCCAGAAAATGCCGTGATTTTGACGGTGCTCGGATGTTTTCTCGGGACCGCTGCGGGAGCGACCGATTCGCTCGTCGAGAGCGTCCGGAACATGAAGGACTTCGATCGGAAGGTCTGGGGCCAGGCGGTTCAGGAGCTGATCGCGAAGGAAAATGAGCCCCTTTTGACGGCACTCCTCGATACGCGCGTGAGATCCGGGAATCCGGCCGCCGAGCGGCGGTTCAAACTTTTCGAGATTTACCGGAGCCGGCCTTCGTTTTTCGTGGCGGTCGCGGACCGGCATTGGGGCGGAAACGTCGACTGCGTCGTCGATCTCCTCGTCCCGGCCTCCGGAGTCCTCAGCCCGTGGGAAATCGAGACGGTCGCTTCGAAGGAAGAAGTTCGCGGAAAAGCCACGCCGGCGCTTCGGGCATTTCATAAGCGGGTGACCGCCTACGCCGCCCAAATGAAAGCCGGTCGTCCGGCGCTCAAGCTCGACGGTTGCGACAAAGCTCTCGCGGGCAAACCAAAAAAATAACGGTTAATTCCCGGCGCCGTTGTTCTGGCCGTTTCCGGTCGAGCCGCTCGTGGCGGTTCCGGTCGGCGCGTCGGTGCAGCTCACGCGGGTGAGCCACTGCGCGAGCTTGCCCTTCGGAAATTCCTTCTTGTCGGCAACCCCGCCATAATAGTCCTGAACGAGGCACTTCGTCAGCGCTTGACGTTCCGAGGGGGCGAGGAGCGCCCCGTCGGCCGGCATCGTCCCGAGGCTCACGACCATCGAATAAACGTGATCGCCTTCCGAACCCATTCCGCCGCCGAGTGGAAAGTTCAGCGGGCCGACGCCTCCCTTTTTATCGTTATGGCACTCCGTACAGCGCGCGGCCTTGGTGACCTTGTCGCTGTCGAAGGAGTTCGGCTTCGGAAGCGTGCGCTTGAATTCGGTCAGGCACGCTTGGAAAGCGCCGACGGAAGCGGGGGAAGAATTCTCGTCGATGCCGATCGGCGGGCCCCAGTCGGCCGGATTGTAAACTCCGCCGTACGCGGGAACGCCGTAGCCGTCGATGACTTCGTTCATCTTGGCGATGGCCGGACGGTCGGCCGGCGAAACGCTGCCTTCGGCCGGTAAAATCGAGCGCGCCCCGAGCTTGTGGCAGCTGTAGCATTTCATCTCGTGCGGCATCGGTTTGCTGAGCGGAGAGAGCCCGACCTTGGGGTACTCCTTGTAGTCGCGCCAATGGGTTTTGAACCGAACGACGTTTCGGTCGAGCGGCTTTCCCTTCGAGTCGTATTTTTGAACCGAAATGACCGAGACGAGGTTCGGCTTAACCTGATTTCCTTCCTGGCTGACCGAGAAGAGGACGAAGCGATCGGGAATCGGGGCGACTCCCGGCACGAAGACCACGAGGCGGTCGGGCGAGGCGCTCGCGTCGGGGCTCACGACGAACTGGGAGCTGTATTGTCCGAAGATGTAGCGTTCTTTTTCGGGTTTTCCAGCATTCAGTTTTTCGATGAATTTCTTCGCATCGGGGAGGGATTTTCGGTCGCTGACGAGTTGAAGGAATTTCTGGTCCTGGAGGTCGTCCGGGACCAGATTCGCGCGCGCGTCCGGTTGCTCGTCGTACGGGATCGCGGCTCCGGGAGCCGGGTGACCGTCAGCGGAAACGGCTTCAAGAAAATCGCGCGTTTGTTTGAGGCAACCCGCGACCGCGGGCGTCTGCCAAAGGGCCGGCGTTTCCTTTTCGCATTTCCGCATGGCCTCGAGGGAGGGCCTTCCGAACTGGGCGTTGTAGGGGAGGTCGAAGTTTCGGATCAGTGCTTCGCGCCACGTCGCGACCGCGGCCGCGTCCGTCGGGCAACCCGCGGCGATCCCCACCGTCGGAGCGAACCCGAGCACCGCCGAGAGGATCCACGCGACCGACGCCGACGAATATTTCGTTTCCTGGAACTTCATGCCCGCCGCCCTCAGTCTCGATTATATCCGGACTTATTGGAAAGTGGACGGCGGAATTCGGCGTCGGAAGGTTGACGATCAGCTTCGGACGACGGTCCGGGTGATCGTCCACTCGCGAATCCCGTAGAG
>JAYVXM010000441.1:0-13676 GCA_043785205.1 Bdellovibrionales bacterium | reverse complement strand
CGAGATGATCGTCGGCGTTCCCGACGCGCCCGGTTTCGGATTCGGATCCTTTTCGCTCGCGACCTTTCGGTCCTTTTCGTCGGCGTCGTTACGGTTCGTATCGCTCTCGATTTTAGAATTGATGACCGAATGGGCCTGGACGAACGCATCGTAGGAAATCTTGTCCTGGTCCTTTAGCTTCTGGCTCGGCGCGATCACCTTCGTATTTGGATCCGTGGCGGATTTCTCCTTCGCGAAGTTCTGGATCCTGGTCACCGCATTCCTGTAGGCGTTTATGGCCCGGTCGTCGGTCGGGCGAGTGCTTCCGTCGCCGGCCTCCATGTAGAGGGAGTGCGAACTCTTCTCGGTTTGGTAAGGATTCCCCACCACTGGTTTCGCCGTGAACTGGATGAACTTCGCTTTCGGATCGTTCACGATCAGGCTCTCGCTCCACTTCACGATTTCCGCGCGGGAAAAGGCCTGGCCGCTCGGACGGAGTTTTCCCGCGATATAGGACGCTTCGAGATCCGAAAGAGTCGGAACGTCGGGAACATACGGCGAATCTTTTTCGCCGGTCTCGAATGCGAGGGCCGTCACATCGTCAACGGTGCCGTCGGCTTTCCGCCCGCTCGTCAGATGCGCGATCGTATCTTCGTTCCGGCCGATCGCCTGCCGAATGTCAAGAAGGGCGACGCGCTGAAAATCCTTATATCGATTGAAGCAGTCTTCGATCTTTTCGGAGGTATCCCTGCAAAACGCGCCGAGCGCGATCCGGGCGTTCGGTTCGTCGCTCGTCAGGTTCGCCTCGATTTTTTGGATCTTCGTCACGAGGTAAAGAGCCTGCATCGTGAGGTTATCGTTCGCGCGGTGATAGCGGCAGGCCATTCCACAGGTCGCTTCGGTCTGGTCGCTCCAGTGGCGCGCCGGTTCGCCCGGCTTAGTCGGAATCGGACCGTTAGTCGAAATGGACTGGTTCAATCGTCCGTTAGGGTCCGCGAGCGCCGGCGCCGCGAAAAGCGTGAGCCCCGCGAGCAAAATTACGATGGAGAGTGTGCGACGGAAGTCGGCCCGGACCATAAATTCCTATCGGTTCCTGAGGGGGTATCCCTCGAGCCTCTTAAGAAGCAAGCTCGGGGCCGTCGGAGCCGCTTAAAAAGGCCCGTTATTCCCATGGGATCGACAGCTCACCCGTGGGCGAGCTGTCGATCTTTTTTTCAAAATGCCAAAATTCGCCCATAAACCTGGGTCAAATTCGCCACATTCCGCCGCCTTTACATAGGGCATAAGCTGAGACTTGGGGTTAGGGTTAAGTCCGTTTTCAGGGGGTTCTACAAAGGGTCATCCTTTTTCTTTACGCGGCGGCCTGTCCGTCGGATTCGCGGTTGCGGTGACGCTCTCCGGATGCATTCCGACCAGCAATAAAAGTTCGGGCCTTCTGTCGACGCCGAGCTCACAGTCTCAGAGCCAGACGAATACGACGGTCGGCACCGGAACCTATCAAGTTATTCCCGCCGGCGCCGCGTTCAACCTCACGGGAACGCTCACTGCATCCATGAATCTCGGAACGAAATCCGATCAGACCTACACGCTCCATACCGGAGCCTACTCCGGTTCGATTACATTGACCGTCGAACACGACGAGGTTTCCGCCGTCGATGCGAAGTCCCAGGTCTCGTTCATCGTCACTCCCTCGGTCATCGCGACCGCGCCGAACTCGAACTATACGTTCACGGTGAGCACCGTAACGACGCAAGCCGCTCCCGATTTCGCGCTCCACTATCACGTCTTCGCGCGCGATAGCGCGGGATCGATCCGGAAAGAAAGCGGAATGCAAACCGATTTCGCCGTGAATCCCATCTTCGATATTACTATCGGCGCCGGAAACGCCCTGAATACCGTGATTTGGAGTACTGACCTCGTGAGTCCGACCACCGGCATTGGCACGAAACAGCCGGTGGCTTTCATCGCCCACACCGGAGGCGTCACCGTTCGATTCATCAATATGGATCCGAATGGCCCGCATATCATCCACGGGTCGGGCCTCATCCCCCACCAAAACACGACCACTTTCCTTCGTTCGCTCGCCACCGGCGCGGTCAACCCCGTCGGGAGGACGTACATCGATTCCTACGACGTGAAAGTGACGAGCACGACCGCGGGCGGTTCGGGGGCGTACTACCTCCACGACGCCGAATCCGGAGCAAAATCCGGAACGATCACTTTTAACGTGAACGCCGCGTCGGTGAAACCAACGGTAGTGGACGCGACCGCGACGTTTACGAAAGTGAACACGAACATCCTTCAGTCGAAGTGCGTCTCCTGTCACAACGCCGGGAACGCTTCCGGCGGAGTCGACCTCTCGACGTACGCGAAGGTCGCTTTGACGACCGTCCCATACGATTTCGCGTCGAGCTCGCTCTACACGTCCGTCCTGGCGAATATGCCGCTCGGCGGAACCGCGCTCAGCACGACGGATAAGGACCTGATCAAAAACTGGATCATCAACGGCGCGCCAAACAACTAGAACCGCTCGACCCGCGGCGCGAGATCCAAACGAAAAAGGCCGCCCCCGATCGGAGGGCGGCCTTTTTCGTTTTAGATCAAAACGCTTACGCGTCTTTTTTCGTCTTCTTGGCGGGCTTGGCGGCCTTAGGAGCCTTCGCTACCTTTTCGGCTTTCGGGGCTTTCGCCTTTTTTTCCTTCTTCGCCGTCTGATCGCCGCCGGCTTCCTTTTTCTGAGTCTGCTTGCCGAACATTTTGCGGAAGCGTTGGAAAGGATCGGCCGGGGCTTGCGCCGCCGCGGATCCGGTCGTTCCGTCGGCGTTCATCGCCTTCGGCTTCTTCTTCTTATCGATGATTACGGCGTCCACGAGCTGAATGACGGCCATCTCGGCGGCGTCGCCCCAGCGGCGGTCGGAGAGCTTCAGGACGCGGGTATATCCGCCGGCCCGAGTCTTGTACCGAGTCGCGAGGTCCGTGAAGAGCTTCTTCACGACGAGTTCGTCCCGCGTACGATCGAACGCTAGCCGGCGGGAAGCCGGGGTGCCGTTCTTAGCGAGCGTCACGAGACGATCGACGTGACGGCGGATTTCCTTCGCCTTTTGAAGCGTCGTCACGACTTGCTCGTGCGTGATGACCGAGTTCGCCATGTTCTTGAACATCGCTTTACGGTGGGAGGTGTTTCGGCCGAATTTACGGCCATCTACTGCATGTCTCATAAGGTCTCTTCCTTCTACGTCTTCGCTTTAATCTTCAATGTCGTCGTCGGAGTCGTCGAAGTCGTCGCCACTCTCGCGATCGGCCGTGATTTTGCTTTCGTCCACGTCGGAGTCGGCTGGCTTAGGCGGCTGGCTTGGCGCGACGAATCCGTCGAGCTTCATGCCAAGGCTCAGGCCCATTTCCGAGAGGATATCCTTGATTTCGTTCAGCGACTTCCGGCCGAAGTTCTTCGTCTTCAGCATCTCGGCTTCGGTCTTTTGGACGAGTTCGTAGATGTACTTGATGTTGGCGTTCTGGAGGCAGTTCGCCGAACGGACGGACAGTTCGAGTTCTTCGACTGAACGGTAGAGGTTCGGGTTGAACTGAGGTTGGCCCTTCACTTCTTCCATGAGGGTCGGTTCTTCTTCTTCCTCGAAGTTGAGGAAGATCGAGAGCTGATCCTTGAGGATTTTCGAAGCGAGGCCGACCGAGTCTTCCGGCTTCACGGAACCGTCGGTCCAGACTTCCATCGTGAGCTTGTCGTAATCGGTCCGCTGACCGACGCGCGACTGGGTCACGGTATAGTTCACGCGACGGATCGGCGAGAAGAAGGAATCGATCGCGATCCAGCCGACACCCATGTCGTCGGTCTTATTGGATTCGGCGGCGACGTAGCCGCGGCCGCGCTTCACGCGAATTTCGGCTTTCACTTTTCCGCCCTTACCGATGGTTGCGATGTGCTGATCGGGGTTCAGAACTTGGACGTTGTCGGAGCCGACGATGTCGGACGCCTTCACATCGCACGGTCCGACCTTATCGATCATGACGGTGGTCTCTTCGGAATGCAGTTTGAAGCGCACTTCTTTCAAGTTCAGGATGATTTCGGCGACGTCTTCGGTCACGTCCGGCACCGCGGTGAACTCGTGCAAAACGCCGTCCATCTTCACGGCCGTAACGGCCGCGCCTTGAAGGGACGAGAGGAGGACGCGGCGGAGCGAGTTCCCGAGCGTGAGGCCATATCCGCGCTCGAGCGGCTTCGCGATGAATTTCCCGTAACCTTCGGACAGCGACTCTTTGTCGACGTCGAGAGCTTTCGGCTTAATCAGGTCGCGCCAGTTTTTTTCCAGATTTCCCATTTGAGTTTCCTTTTCCTTGCACCCCTCGCTGCAGACTTCGTGTCACAGCCATGCGGAGTTTTCGGTTTTGACGATGACCGGAGCGGCGTCTTGCCACTCCGGTCCCGCCGGTGCGTTAAAAAAAACAGAACTTATTTCGAGTAGAGTTCGACAACCATGCGTTCTTGCATTGGCGCCGTGACATCGTCACGTGCCGGCAGATCGCGAACGCGCGCTTGGAAGGAAGCGGCGTTCAGTTCGAGCCATTGCGGGATCTCGCGCCGTTTGACGCCTTCGAGAGCGCCGGCGATGCGGGAAGTGTTCCGCGAACCTTCTTTGACTTCGAGCATGTCGCCCTTGTCGATTTGGTACGAAGGGATGTTCACGAGCTTTCCATTGATGCGGAAGTGGCCGTGACGAACGAGCTGACGAGCGTCGGCGCGGGAGTTCGCGAAGCCCGAGCGGTAGACGACGTTGTCGAGGCGGCGTTCGAGCATCGAAAGGAGGTGGTTACCTGTGATCCCCTTAAGATTCGAAGCCTTCTCGAACAAGCCGCGGAACTGAGATTCCCCGAGTCCGTACATCCGCTTGATCTTTTGCTTCTCACGAAGCTGGAGTCCGTATTCCGAGAACTTGATCCGGCCTTGGCCGTGTTGTCCCGGCGGATATCCGCGGCGTTCGAAAGAACATTTTTCGGTCATGCAGCGATCGCCCTTCAAAAAGAGCTTCTGATTTTCGCGGCGGCAAAGACGACAAACTGAACCTGTATAACGTGCCATGATCTTTAATACCTTCGATTAGACGCGGCGGCGCTTAGGAGGCCGGCAACCGTTGTGGGGAATTGGAGTGACGTCTTCGATCGACGTGACCCGGATACCGGCGGACGAAATCGCGCGGAGAGCGGATTCGCGTCCGGCGCCGGGGCCCGAAACATAAACAGTGCAAGAACGCATTCCGCCTTCCGCTGCCTTCCGGGCAGCGTCTTCGGCCGCGACCTGAGCTGCGAACGGCGTGTTCTTGCGCGAACCGCGGAACCCTTTTCCGCCGGCGCTCGCCCAAGCGATCGCGTTCCCCATCGGGTCCGTGATCGTCACGATCGTGTTGTTGAAAGAAGAAAGGACGTAAACGTTTCCAGTTACGGACCCCTTCTTACTTTTCTTGATTTTCGTCTTCTCAGCGCCTTCGGCGGCCGCAGCAGGAGCGGCGGCGGCTTTGTCGGTTTTCGCTTCAGTCTTTGCTTCAGTTTTAGTTTCAGACATTTTCTCTAATCCTTTACTTCATTGCCTTGACGGACTTCTTGCCCGCGATCGCGACGGCAGGTCCCTTACGAGTGCGCGCGTTCGAGTGCGTACGTTGGCCGCGAACAGGCAAGCCTTTACGGTGACGGTTTCCGCGATACGTTCCGAGGTCGACGAGACGCTTAATGGCGAGGGAGACTTCGCGGCGAAGATCGCCTTCCACGCGAATGTCCTTGTCCATCATTTCCCGGATGCTCTGGAGATCGGTTTCCGACAAGTCGTCGGTCTTCTTATTTTTATCGACCTTCGCTTCCGCGCAAATTTTGCGCGCGGTCGAGGTTCCGACTCCGTAAATATAAGTCAGAGCGACTTCCATGCGTTTGTTCCGAGGCAAATCAACACCAGCAATACGTGCCATTTCGAGTAAACCTTTCCCTTATCCTTGACGTTGCTTGTGGCGTGGATTCGTACAAATCACGCGGACCACACCCGCACGGCGGATGACCTTGCATTTTTCACAGATTTTTTTTACGGACGCGCGAACTTTCATGACGATCCACCCTTCTCCAGTCGGGACTAGCGCCCGACCTTCAGATCTTTACACTCGAATTCGTCGGCCATACGCCGCGAAAGAGCTTCTTCGATCGTTAGACTCTCGATTTTCGCGGATCGAGAATCCCTATTTCACACGGCCAAGCGGCCCGTGACTTTCTAAAAGATTCCCGGTTCTAACCTCAATTGACCCGCGAGATCAACCGTAGAGTGAGCGGTTCCGAATGCCCTTTTCAGGCCGGCAGGGCGGTCAGAATGACCGGCCCGTTTTCGGTGATCGCCACCGTATGTTCGAAATGCGCGGATAGGGAGCGGTCCGTCGTAACCGCGGTCCAGCCGTCCTGAAGGACCCGAACTTCGGGTTTTCCGGCATTGATCATCGGCTCGATTGCGATAACCATCCCGGCTTTCAGGACCATTCCCTTCCCTTTCGCGCCATAATTTGGCACTTGGGGGTCTTCGTGGAGTGCGCGGCCGATGCCGTGGCCGACGAATTCACGGACGACGCTAAAGCCCGCCGCTTCTGCGTGGGCCTGGACCGCATGTCCGATGTCGAAGATTCGATTTCCGGGTTTCGCTTCCGCGATCCCCTTTAAAAGCGATTCCTGGGTCACCCGAAGGAGTTTTTCGGCCTCGGGAGTAATCTTACCAACCGCGACGCTCCGCGCCGTATCTCCGTACCATCCCTCTTGGATGACGCCGAAATCGAGGCCGACGATGTCGCCGTCCTTCAGAACGCGCTTCTTCGAAGGGATACCGTGAACGACCTCATCGTTCACCGAGATGCACACGCAGGCTGGGAAGCCGTGGTAGCCCTTGAAAGCGGGAATCACGCCCGCTTCCTTGCACATCTTCTCAGCGAGCTGGTCGAGGTCCCACGTGGAAACGCCCGGCCTCACGTCGCGACACATCGCGTCAAGAATCTTGGCCGTGGTGAGCCCGGCGGCGCGCATAAGTTCGATTTCGCGTTCAGACTTTACGGTGACCATGTGGGGGGAATCCTATCCCAAATCGCGCCGCGAAGCGATGATGGAGTTCGCGCGACGAATTCCGGTCGGTCGTTCCCCGACCCGAGTCTGAAATCGGGGAAAAATTAATGGGAAGCAATCGCCGAGCGAAGCGCGATGAAGACTTTATCCATCGCCTGACTCGCGTCGAGCGACTCGAGCTTTTTCTGTCCGCTATAGAACGCGACGAGCGGCGAGGTCTGGGCGTGGTAAACCTTCAGCCGCTTCTGGATGACCGCTTCATGATCGTCATCGCGCTGGACGACGGCGCCGCCGCACTTATCGCAAACGCCGACGACCTTCGTCGGCGCGGAACTCACGTGGTACATCGTCCCGCATTTCGTACAGGTTCGACGGCCACTCAGTCGGCCGACGAGCTCAGAGTCTTCGATCTGAAACTCCACGACCCGGTTTACCGCGAGGCCCTTCACGGCGAGCATCGTGTCGAGTGCCTCGGCCTGGGGAATCGTGCGCGGAAACCCGTCGAAGATGAACCCGTCCGCGCAATCCGCGTCCTCGATCCGCGCCCGAATCATTCCGATCACGACGTCATCCGGAACGAGCTGGCCCTCGTCCATGAACTTTTTCGCCGCGAGGCCCATCGGCGTTCCCGCCGAGATATTCGCCCGAAACATATCGCCCGTCGAAAGCTGAGGCCATTTCCGTTCGGCCGTTAGTCGCTTCGCCTGGGTTCCTTTTCCGGAGCCCGGTGGGCCCAAGAAAACCAGAATCATGTGTAAGCCGTTCGGCCCTTGATCCGGGAGTGCTTCATAAAGCCCTCGTAGTTCCGGGTGAGCAAGAACGTCTCAATTTGAGAAACGGTATCGAGCGCGACACCGACCAAGATCAGGACGCTCGTGCCGCCGAAATAAAACGGCACTTTGATCGTCTGGGTGAAGATCGTCGGGAGGACGCAGATCGCGGCCATGTAAGCGGCGCCTCCGAGCGTGATTCGTCCGAGGACGTAGTCGATGTACTGCATCGTCGCTTCGCCCGGACGAATCCCCGGAATGAATCCGCCGTTCTTCTTCAAGTTCTCCGCCACGTCGTCCGTCTTGAAGACGACGGCCGTGTAGAAATACGTGAAGAAAACGATCAATGCCACGAAGAGAATTTCGTAAAGCATCGATCCCGGTTGGATCATCTGCGTGAAGTTCTGGAGGGCCTTGATCTTCGAGAATGCCGCGAACGTCGCGGGGAACATCAGGAGCGAGGAAGCGAAGATCGGCGGAATGACGCCCGAAACGTTCACTTTCAGCGGCAGAAACGTGTTTTGACCGCCGTAGACCTTTCGGCCGACGACCCGCTTCGCGTACTGAATCGGAATCCGGCGGGCGCCGCGTTCGACGAAGATGATCGCGAAGAACGTCACGAGAATGATCGCGAGGACGATCAGGATTTTCAGAAAGCTCAGCTCACCCGAACGGTAGAGCGAGAGCGCACTGCCGATTCCGGTCGGAATCCGGGCCGCGATGCCGGCGTAAATCAGGACCGAAGTTCCGTTCCCGATTCCGCGCTCGGACATCTGCTCGCCGATCCACATCAGGAAGAGCGTGCCTGCGCAGAGCGTGAGGACGGTCATCGCCACGAACGCCGCCCCCGGATGCAGAACGACGGCCGGATTTTGGTAGTTTTGGAGTTGGGTCGCGATGCCCGTGCCCTGGATGATCGCGAGGAGAACCGCGCCGTAGCGCGTATACTGAGTGATTTTCTTGCGGCCTTGCTCGCCCTCTTTTTGGAGTTCGTGGAAGTAAGGAACGACCACGGTGAGCAACTGGAAAATGATGGAAGACGAGATGTAAGGCATGATCCCGAGCGCGAATACCGAGAAACGCTCGAGCGCGCCGCCGGAGAAAAGATTGAAGAAGCCGAAGATGGTCCCCTGCATGCTCTCGAAGACTTGCTTCAGCGCCGCGCCGTCCACGCCCGGGGTCGGAACGTGCACGCCGAGGCGGTAGACCGCGAGCATGAGGATCGTGAAGAGGATGCGCTTACGAAGTTCTTCGATCTTAATGAGGCCAGCTACGCCAGACATGGTTCATTCCTTGGGATACGAATCAGTGAGTCGAGTTCAGGGAAGGGACGTGAAAAAGCCTGGACGATCCCGCACTTGGAGACCGTCCAGGCCTACTTATATCACCTGAATCGGTGCGATGGCGAAAGCGTTATTTTTTCCCAGCCTTGGCCGCCTTCGCGGTCTTCTTAGCGGAAAGCTTCTTCTCGCGTTTCTTGCCCATCGGGATCGGGATCAGTTCGACCTTCCCGCCGGCTTTCGTAATTTTCTCGGCGGCCGCTCCGGAAACGCGGTGAGCCTTGATCGAATAAGCTTGGGTGATCTCGCCGGTGGCGAGGATCGTCAAACGGTCGAAGCGGCCCTTGACGATTCCGGCTTCCGTCAGGCTTTCCATCGAAATGTCTTTCATGGATTTGCCGAGTTTTGCGAATTCGGAGAGGTTAACCACCGCGTTGGAGCGGCGATGGATGTTCGTGAATCCCTTCTTAGGAATCCGGCGATACATCGGCATTTGGCCGCCTTCGAATCCCGGACGGACGGATCCGCCGGAACGCGCGAGCTGACCCTTGTCCCCTTTACCGGCCGTCGGGCCGAGTCCGGAGCCGGAGCCGCGTCCGAGGCGCTTGCGCGACGTCGTCGCGCCGGGATGCTTCTTAATCGTATTCAGTCTCAACATACTCTTCTTCTTTCTGCTAACGCTTCCGACGACCGGGGTCGTCATCCACTCGCATGGTAAGGTTCGAAACGATCCGCCGCGATTAACGCGTTTCGGAAACGATTTCAACCAGGTGCAGCACCTTCTTGATCATTCCGCGAATCGCGGACGTATTCTCGAGGGTGACTTCTTGTTCCCGGCGCTTCAGGCCGAGTCCGTTGATCGTTCCCCGTTGGCGTGGCGGGCAGGCAATCGTGCCCTTCGCGAGACGGATCGTGATCGTGCGTTTCGCGCCCTGGGCCTTTTTGACCTTCGGCCCAACCGCTGGTTTCGCTTTCGGCTCAGTGGCCGCTTTTGCTTTTGCCGCCGGAGCGGTCTTTTTCGATTCGGTCGCCATAGTCGGCTCCTTATTCCATGATTTCAGCGACGGTCTTGCCGCGGGCGGCGGCAATTTCGCTGAACTGACGGAGTTGTTTCAAAGCATCGAACGTCGCCCGAACCACGTTGTGTGGGTTGTCGCGTTTGATGGATTTCGTAAGAATGTTTTGGATCCCAGCGACTTCGAGGATCGCGCGGATCGACGAGCTCGCGATGATTCCCGTTCCTTCGGGAGCCGGCTTCATGAGAACGCGCGAGGCGCCCCACTGGCCCATGACTTCGTGGGGGATCGAGGTCCCGGTCATCGAAACCCGCATGAGGTTTTTCTTCGCTTGTTTACCGGCCTTTTTAATCGCTTCGGGCACTTCGCCCGCCTTGCCGAGACCGACGCCGACTTGGCCCTTCTTATCCCCCACCACGACGATCGCGGCGAAGCTGAAGCGGCGTCCGCCCTTCACGACCTTCGCGCAGCGGTTGATATGAATCACCTTGTCTTCGAATTCGGACTCTTCGCGATTACTTTGACGTTCAAAAGCCATTTAAGAGATCTCCCAGAAGATTAAAATTTCAGTCCGCCTTCGCGAGCGCCGTCGGCGAGTGCCTTCAGACGTCCGTGATAGAGGTAACCGCTGCGATCGAACACGACCGCGTTGATGTTCTTCGCCATGGCCTTCTTCGCCAGAAGTTCGCCGACCGCTTTCGCGCCTTCGGCGCCGCCCGGCGCCTTGGCGTTCAAGCCTTCGTCGAGAGTCGAGGCCGAGACCAGGGTCACTCCCTTAAGGTCGTCGATCAGCTGAGCGTACATGTTCGCATTCGACCGAAATACCGCCAGGCGAGGCTTCGCAGCCGATCCTTCGATCTTCGCCCGAATCCGGGTTTTACGCTTAAAGCGGATCTGCTGCTTGTTACTCGTAGATTTACGAATTTTCGTTGCCATAATTTTACCTTTTTACTCCAGGCCTACTTAGCGCCCGCAGCCTTACCCTGCTTACGGATAATGTGCTCGTTCGTGTACTTGATGCCTTTGCCTTGGTACGGCTCCGGCGGACGGAACCCGCGAACTTTCGCCGCGACTTCGCCGACCAACATCTTATCCGCGCCCGAAATCGTGACGTGGGTATTCCCGTCGACCTTCACGGCGATGCCGGTCGGCATCGTGTAGTCGATGGGGTGGGAGAATCCGACGTTCAACGTCAGGGTTTGGCCCTTCGTCGCCGCGCGGAAACCGACGCCGACGATGTCGAGTTCTTTCGAAAAACCGGTCGAAACGCCGTGAACCATATTATGGATCAACGTACGGGTCAGACCCCAGAGCGCCGCCGCTTTCACGGAAAGCTCGGGTTGCTTCTCGACGATGATCGAATCTTTATCGACCTTGGCGGAAACGCCGCGAGCGAGTTTGTGGGAAAGTTTCCCTTTCGGGCCTTCCACTTTCACGACGCCGTCGGCGATCGCGACCTTCACTCCGGAACCAATCTTGATGGGCTGTTTGCCTACGCGTGACATCTTACCAGACCTCGCACAGAAGCTCGCCGCCGATTTTAGCTTGGCGCGCCTTCGATCCCGTCATCACGCCCTTGGACGTGGAGACGATCGCGATGCCCGCGCCGCTGAGCGGACGAGGAAACGATTCATAACCGGAATACCGGCGAAGACCCGGACGCGAAAGCCGGCGGATCCCTTGAATCACGGAAGCTCCTTCGTCGGAGTACTTCAGGTAAACTTTGATCACCGGAATGCCTTCGTCGCGGGAGAGACGGAAGTTCTTCACATAACCTTCGTCTTTCAACACGCGAACGATGTTCGCCTTCACGCGGGAAGCCGGAATTTCGACTTTCTCGTGCTTCTCGGAAGCGGCGTTCCGAATTCTCGTCAACAAATCTGCAATCGGATCAGTCATCATATCTTAATATCCCCGATCTTACTTTTTGAACGGCATGCCAAGTTCGGCGAGCATCGCGCGAGCTTGTTCGTTATTTCGAGCGGTGGTCGTGATGGTGATCGTCATCCCGCGAACCTTATCGACTTTGTCGTAGTTGATTTCCGGGAAAATGATCTGCTCGCGGAGGCCGAGCGAAAAATTACCACGTCCATCGAACGATTTTGGACTGACACCCTTGAAGTCCCGAACGCGCGGAAGCGCGACGTTGACCAAGCGGTCGAGAAATTCGTACATCCGAGCGCGGCGAAGGGTGACCATTACGCCGACCGCGTTTCCCTCGCGAACCTTGAAGGACGCGATCGCTTTGCGGGAGCGGGTCAGCACCGGCTTTTGTCCGGTGATCGCCGTAATTTCGTCCATGGCGGTGTCGAGAACCTTCGGGTTCGCGACGGCGTCCTTAATCGCGCAATTCAGCACGATCTTCGAAAGCCGAGGGATCGCCATCGGATTCGTTTCGTTGAATTGCTTCATCAAAGCCGGGACGACTTCCTTCTTATAGACCGTCTCGAGCCGAGGAGCCTTTTCACCGGAAACTTTCGTTTCGCCGGGCGCGGCGAGACGGACGCCTTGGGCCGATTCGCCCGCGCCTTTCTTCTTCTTGCCTTCCGGCTTTTTTGTTCTTTTCAGCCTTCGCCGCTTTTTCCGCTTTCGCGGCTTCGTCGGCCGGTTTCTTTTCGTTTTCGTTCGCCATTTAAATAACCTCTGGAGCCAGGGAGATGATTTTCGTGAAAGACTTCGCACGGAGTTCGCGGGCCACCGGTCCGAAAATCCGAGTTCCGATCGGCTCGTTCTGAGCGTTGATCAGCACGGCGGAATTCGTGTCGAAGCGGATGTACGAGCCGTCGTGGCGGTTCGTTTCCTTCTTCGTGCGAACGATGACGGCCTTGAGAACGTCACCCTTCTTCACTTTTCCGTTCGGGACCGCTTCCTTGACCGTAACAACGATCACGTCGCCGAGGCCGGCGTAGTGGCGCCGAGTGCCCCCGAGAACCTTGATACACATCACGGAGCGGGCTCCGGAATTGTCGGCTACATCGAGCCGGGAAGTTGTTTGAATCATAACCTTCGCTCCTGTTTTCTAATCCTTAGACGTTCGCTTCGGCGGTTTGAATCGCACGGCGGACGATTTTTTGAAGAGCCCAGCGCTTATCGCGGCTCAGTGGACGGCTCTCGATGATGGTTACGATATCGCCCATCTTCGCTTCGTTTTTCTCATCGTGGGCTTTGAACTTCTTCGAACTCGCGATGTATTTTTCGTACAGGCTGTGACGGACGCGACGGCCGACCTTCACGACGATCGTTTTTTGCATTTTATTGCTGACGACGGTTCCGGTCATTTCCTTACGGCGGTGAAGGCCCTTCGTCATCGCGGCTTCGTTGACGACGCGGGCGACGACGACTTTCGGCGCGCGCGGAGTTCTCTCGATCTTTTCAGCTTTCGGAGCGGCAGCTTTTTTCTTCGTTTCGATGGCCATGGCTTACTTCTTCTCCGTTTGCTTTTTTTCCAGTTGGACTTGCCCGGCTTGCGTTTGCAGCGTCTTCACCCGGGCTAGCTCCTTGCGCAGGCGCCAGATCATCGCGGAATCCGCCAGCTGACC
>JAYVXM010000440.1:0-4374 GCA_043785205.1 Bdellovibrionales bacterium | reverse complement strand
CGAAACGGGTGGCACGACGAATCCGGGCGCCTACGAAATCGGCCGCGTACGCACGGACCTTTTCGGGGACACCTCGGTTTCGATCCCGATCACGTATTTCTCGTCCGAAACGAAGCGCGTCGATTGTCCGAACGGAAGCGCGGCGACGATCGGTCCCGCGGTGGCGATCACTTCGCCCGCCGCCGGAAGTTTCGTAAATGGGGCGAACGCTTCGACCTTTACGATCAGTGGCATTTGTACCGAAAACGGGCAGCCCGTGACGATCTCCGGATCCGCGAGCGGTAGCGCGACTTGCTCCGCGGGCGCGTGGAGCCTCGTGACCCCGCTCGGGGGCGCGGCGGACGGCGCCATCACGATGACCGCCAACCTGGTGAATGTGAACGGCGTCGCCGCCCCTCCGGCGACGATCAATTACGTGAAGGACGCCACCGCGCCGAACGTCCTCATCTCGAATCCGCCGTCGATCTACGCGAACCTCGGTAACTTCAATGCGTTTCCGATTTCGGGAACCTGCACGGAGAACGGAATCGCGGTGAATCTGACCGGTAATATCACGCCGCTGAATCCGATTTGCACGGCGAACGTGTGGAGCGCGACGGTCGATTTTAGCGGCGCTTCCGAGGGGCTGAACTCGATCGTGGCGTCCCAGACGGATCTTGCCGGAAACGTCTCGACTCCTTTTTCCCGGACTGTCACGAAAGATACGCTTCCCCCGTCGCCGGCGACGGGACTGGGCTGGATTCAGGCTTCGCCTACGAATACGCACTCCGTGAACGCGTTGTGGACGAAATCCACTTCGGCCGATCTCGGCGATCAGCATCTCCAATTTTACTCCGACGCGACTTGCACGACCGCGCTCGGGACGAGCGTCGATCTTCTTTCGAACACGGCGAGCGGCTACGCCTACGTGGCCCCCGCCGACGGAATTTACACTTATAAGGTCACGGCCGTCGATACGGCGGGGAATTCGAGCGTATCCGGATGCTCGGCCGCGATGACCTTAGACACGGTCGCCCCGACCGTCGCGATCACCGCCCCGGCGGTGGGTTCCTTCATCAACGTCGCGAACGCGGCCGCCTTCAGCGTATCGGGTACCTGCTCGGAAAACGGCCGAAATGTCGTCCTCTCGGGTCCAGCGTCGGCGACCGTCGTCTGTACGGCCGGCGCCTGGAGCGCCACTCTGAACGTGACCGCCGGTGATGGCGCGGTGACCCTCCTCGTGGACCATTCCGACGCCGCCGGAAATACGGCGCCCCAGGCAACGCGAGGTTTTTTCAAAGACACCATCCCTCCCGCGCTCACTTTTTCGGCGCCGACCGGCGGCGCGATGGTTCAGGCCGGCTCGACGGTCCCGATCAACCTTTCCGTAACCGAGGCGAACCCCGGCGCGGGCACCCTCACTTTGGCTTACTCCGTAAACGCGGGCGCCACCTGGACGACGCTCACCACGTCGCTGGCGTACAGCGCGAACCCGACCTTCAACTGGACCGTTCCGAATCTGCCGAGCGGCGCCGGCGGCGCTCGCTTACGGGCGATTTTCGCCGATTCGGCCGGAAATTCCACGACCGTCGTGTCGGCCGCTTTCACGCTCGTTGGAATGCCGACCGCATTATTCTCCCAATCGAACCCGACCACCGCTTTCGTCGACGAATGCGTCGGTCAAACGGTGCCGTTCTCCATTCAAATCAAGGACGCCGCCGGGGTCGTGGCCGTCGCTCCCGCCGCGATCACGATTACCCTCTCGACGTCGGTTCCCGGAAATTTCTACGGGCCGAGCGATACGCTCTGTAACACGCCGATCGCCACCGTGGTCATCCCGGCGGCCGCTTCGCAGGCGAGCTACTTTTTTCGGCCGACGACTCCGGGACCTTCGAACACCTACGTGATTACGGCGGCCGCCGGCGGACTCACGACGACGACTCAGTCCCTGACCGTGAATGACGGCGGCCTTTGGAATCCGCCGGGGTCGGCGGGTCCGGTTCGCGCCGGAGCCGCCACGGTCCTCGCCGGGAATCAGTTTTTCGCTTTCGGCGGGACAGGCAGCGCGAATTCAGGAATGATGTACGATACGACGACGAACACGTGGAGCCCGATGGATACGATGCCGACCGCGTGGACGACCGCCTCCGCGCCGTTTCAGTACGAGCGTAGCAATATGACCGCGATCTGGACCGGCTCGAAGATCGTATTCTGGGGCGGCTATTACGCCGCCGGACCGACGGTCTTCAATTCCGGCGCCGTTTATAATCCAGCGGCCACGGCCGGCCTGCGCTGGACGATCATGACCTCGACGACCGGCGTACCGGTCGCGCGTTACAAGCATTCCGCGGTATGGACCGGCACCGAAATGTGGATCTGGGGCGGACAGTCGGGTCCGAGCCCGAGTACGGCGACGAATTCGGGCGGACGTTATAACCCGTCGACCGATACCTGGACGACGATCACGACGACATCGGCTCCCGTTTCGCGTACCGGGCACGCCGCGGTTTGGACGGGTTCGGATATGGTCGTTTGGGGCGGCGTGAGCGTCAGCTCGGCCTACCTCCAAGACGGGGCCCGTTTCAATTCCGGCTCGCTTCTCTGGACCGCGACGACGTTGACGGGCGCGCCGACTCCGCGAACCGGAACGGGATACGCCTGGTCGGGCGCGAAAATGCTGGTCTGGGGCGGAACGAACGGTACGGCGATGTTCGACGGGGCGATTTACGATCCGGTCGCGAACAGCTGGACGCCGATGGCGCTTCTGAACGCGCCGGGGGCGCGTTCGAATATGACCGCCGTATGGCATCCGGGCCAAAATCGCCTGCTCATTTGGGGCGGGCTCGATAACACTGCGGTAAACCTCGCGACCGGTGCGGCTTACGATATCTCCACGAATCGCTGGATTCCGTTTTCGCGCACGACTCCTCCGGCCCCCCAAAACTTGGCGGCGGGTTTCTTCGACCCGACGACCGGGCACTTCGCGATTTGGGGCGGCGTGAACCTGACCGGCCCGCAGCCGGTGAACGAACTGACGCCGCCGCCGTAATGCGATCGACGCCCTTGAATAAAGTGAATCGGGGCTTCGCTTTTAATCTTCCGCGTGGGGAAAATTAAGTCGCGGGATGAATCGAGACTTGCTGACGGGTCTTGTCGAAGCGTTCGAACGCCACGACGCCCGGAATCAGCGCGTACAGGGTGAAGTCACGGCCGAGTCCGCAATTGCGGCCCGGATGGAACTTCGTTCCGCGCTGGCGGACGATGATTTCGCCGGCCTTCACGACTTGTCCGCCGTAACGTTTCACGCCGAGCATCTTCGGGTGAGAATCACGGCCGTTTCGAGTACTACCACCGGCTTTTTTGTGTGCCATCGATCGATCTCCTTCAGGCGGCTTCCCTCGTCATCCGAGCATGAAGTCCGCGAACGTTAAAATTAGGCTTTCTTAGTAGGGGTTTTCTTCGCGGCCGACTTGGTCGACTTCGCCTTCGGGGCTTCTCCGCCGGCGGCCTTCGCTTTGTTTTCGGCGACGATCTTCGCGCCGAGCTTCTTCCGGGAGCCGAGGCGTTTCGGCGAGAACGCCGGACCCTTAGGCTTCAGGTGGGAGATGAACGCGTCGAGCTTCGCGGATTTTTCGGTGGCCGAGAGTTCGAGCTTTTCGCCCGAACCGTTCGAGACGCCGAGGACGAGGAGTTGGGTGAGGTCTTGGCGGTGACCTTGGGTGCGGCGGTATTGTTTCCGGCGCTTATACTTCACGATGATCGACTTATCGCCGCGCCCTTGGCCGACGATTTCGGCGTCGACGATCGCGCCGTTAAGCCGCGGCTTGCCGAGCCAGATCGTGGTGGCCTCGTTGCCGGGTTTCGCGACGAGAAGTACTTCGGAGAATTTCGCGGCCGAGCCGATTTCGCCTTCGAGTTTTTCGACTTGGACGACTTCGCCCGGAGCGACTTTGTATTGTTTGCCACCGGTTTGAATCACTGCGTACATCTGTAGACCCCTTGGTTAGAAACTTTCGCCGTCGTCCAAACGCCAAAAGGTCCAGCCGTTCATCGCCTCTTTCTCAAGTGAGAGTTCGGTAGATCTTCGCCTGGGCCAGTCGTATTTCTTCGACGAGCTGTCCCGAGGGGATACCACGGACTTTTCCGGCGGTGAAGAGGAGATTTCCGTCGACCATCGTGTGACGGACATGATGCCCGGACGTCGAATACACGATCGAAGAGGCGATGGCCTCCGGGTCGAGATTTGGGCCTTTTCCCGCGGATTTTCGTGCTTGCGGCACTGCGTTATCAGGCTGATTGAGGTCGAGGCCGATGAGGTCCGCCTTCTTGCCGACTTCGAGGGACCCGATCTGGTCGAACCAGGAAAGGGCCTTCGCGCCGTCCCGAGTGGCCATG
>JAYVXM010000439.1:0-13696 GCA_043785205.1 Bdellovibrionales bacterium | reverse complement strand
GGGCGCTCCTCGCATCGAAGCTCGGTACGATCGCGATCGTCGAACTCGGCGAACGCCTCGAGAGCGGACGCACGAAAGTGAAGGACGTGATTCGCGGCGTGGACGAAGAAGTCTCCGCGGACGACGAAAAAGTTTACATGGAGAAAGTCCTCTCCGCGATCTCGAAGGTGAAGTCGCTCGTCGCTTACCAAGAGAAGAACACCGAGAAACTTCACGGTCCGGAAGGGCGCAAGCTCCCGATCGAGGAAAAAAAGAAACTTCAGGCGGAAGTTCAGAAGCGGGAACGTCAGGTCGAAAACGCGTTCGAATCGATCGCCTTCAATCGGAAGACGATCAACGCGCTTTCACTGAAGATCAAAGAATATTCCGAACGCTCGGCCGAGCTCCTGCTTGATCGGAAAAAAGTTTTCGACTACCTCGTGATCAAGGAAGAAAAAGAATTCCGCGAATTGGCGAAAGAATTCAAAAAGGGCGGCGACGCGATTCCGGCTCTCTTACGGAAGTACGACGTGCTCGAACCGAAACTTCAGCAGCTTCTTCAGCAGGAAGAGGAAAGCTCGAAGAAGATCGAAAAGCTCGAGGAAGAGTCGGGCATCGAAATTCTAGAGATTCGTCGGATCGACGACTCGCTTGCCGTCGGCGAGCGAAAAGCGGACGTCGCGAAATCCGAACTCGTCGAAGCCAACCTCCGGCTCGTCGTTTCGATCGCGAAGAAGTACACGAACCGCGGTCTCCAGTTCCTGGATTTGATCCAGGAAGGCAACATCGGCCTCATGAAGGCCGTCGATAAATTCGAATATCGCCGCGGCTATAAGTTCTCGACGTACGCGACGTGGTGGATTCGTCAGGCGATCACCCGCGCGATCGCCGACCAGGCCCGCACGATCCGGATCCCGGTCCACATGATCGAAACGATCAATAAACTCATCCGCACCTCCCGCCTCCTCGTCCAGCAGCTCGGCCGAGAACCGACGCCGGAAGAGATCGCCGTGAAGATGGAACTTCCGGTCGACAAGGTCCGGAAGGTTCTCAAGATCGCGAAGGAACCGATCTCCCTCGAGACGCCGATCGGTGAAGAGGAAGATTCATACCTGGGCGATTTCATCGAAGACAAGAAGATCATCAATCCGGCCGAAGCCGTGATGAACATCAACCTTTCGGAGCAAACCCGGAAGGTCCTCGCGACGCTCACGCCGCGCGAGGAAAAGGTGCTTCGCATGCGTTTCGGGATCGGTGAAAAATCCGACCATACGCTCGAGGAGGTTGGCCAAGACTTCTTCGTCACTCGGGAACGGATTCGTCAGATCGAAGCGAAAGCCCTGCGCAAGCTTCGGCATCCATCGCGAGCGAAGCTGCTGAAGGCGTTTGTAGACTAGATCGGCACCAGCCGATTTGTGAGCCTACGACCCATCTCAGAGTGAAGGCATGCTCGCAGGAAGCGAGCGGCCAAGAACTTTTCGTAATAATCGCCCATGAAAAAATTCCAAGACCGCATGAAAGAAGTTCTACCCGAACCAGAACTCCCCGCGTTCTTCCACGCCCTAGAAACGATGGGCGCGAACCCCCGAAAATCCTTCCGCCTCCGCCGGGATCTCCTGCCCGAATCCGCCGCGAAGTGGACCCCCGAGAAATTTCGCGAAGTCGGTATCCCGCTCGGCGACCCGATCCCGTGGTATCCGCACGGCTACTTCTTCGACCTCGCGAAGATGAAACCGCACCCCTCCCGGCACCCGGTCATCGCCGCCGGACTCGGTTTCATCCAAGAGGCCGGGGCCATGGAAGTCGTGCCGGCCCTCGAGGTCCGGGCGAATGATCTCGTCCTCGATCTCTGCGCCGCGCCAGGCGCGAAAGCGACCCATCTCGGGGAATACCTCGGCCCGAAGGGATGGCTCGTCGCGAACGAACCGGTCCGCGACCGGGCGAAGGTCCTCGAGGCGATTCTCGCGCGGCACGGAATCGGAAATTCGACGGTTTTTAACCTTGAGCCGCATCGCCTCGCCGAGTCCTTTCCCGAAACCTTCGATCGCGTGCTCGTCGACGCTCCCTGCAGCGGCGAAAGCCTTTTCGCCAAACGCGCCGAAAAGCGCCGCGACATCACCCACAAGGAAGTCGAACGCTGCGCCCTCCGCCAGTCGGCGATTTTAAAGAGTGCGGCGCGAATGGTCGCCGCGGGAGGACGAATGGTTTATTCGACATGCGCCTTTTCGAGAGCGGAGAACGAGTCGGTCGCGGAGATCTTCCTCGCGACCCACCCGGAGTTCGCACGGCTCGAGGAGCGGCGCCGTTTCCCGCATCGCGACGGCGTTCCGGGCGGTTACTTCGCGCTCTTCGAGAGGCGCGGCGGCGTCGAGGTCGACCGCGAAGTCCGGATCGAGACCTTGCGGAACGGAGTCCGGGAAGTCGGTTCGCGCGGCCTTGTTCGGGACGGGCTATCCCGATGGGACGGAAATCCGGACGCCTATGCGACGCTCATGGATCGAAAAGGGAACGGGGCGAACGCGTTTTCCGCGCCGATCGAAACGGAAAACCTCGATCTCGATGCGGTCGGCGCGCTCCTCTCCGGGTCCGAGAAACGGGCCCGAAAATTCGCGGACGAACGGAGGGTGATTTACGTCTGGGAAGGAGAGCGGATCGCGGGGTCGAGCGGCGAAACGCTCTACTATCCGCGCGGGCGTCTTCAGTAGTCGAAGCGTGGACGTCGTTTTCTTGACGGTTTTCGCTTGTAATAACGCACCCTTCATCGCGAAGATTGGCTCATGCTGACTTCGAAGAATATAGAGTGGAGCGCCGTCGCAGTTTGGGCCGCATTGGTCGTAACCCCCGGAACGGTCTTCGCCGAAGATATCGGGGTCGTGAGCCCGGATACTTCCCGGACTTCGAATGTGAAGTCGAACGGGAAGAAAGTGATTCCTCGTCCAGCCGCTGGCCGGCCGACGGTGCCGCGTCCGATTCAGGACGAAACGACCGCCGTGGCGACGGCTCCCGGATCGGCGACCGCACCGGCTGCGGCATCGGCGCAACGCCCGGCCGCACGGCGGGGTCGCGAGGAAGCGGTGAATCTCGACGCCTTGACGGCACCGACTCCGGCCCGCATCGTGCCGGCTCCCGCGCCGGCCGCCGCGGCGAAATCGACGAGCAGTTACGGCGGAATGAATCCGCACGGCAGCACCTCCGGCGGAATTCTTCCGAATTTCAAATTTTATTACGATTTCATGCTGCGCTCTTGGAAAGGGAATGCGAACGAATCCGATCTGAGTTTCGACAGCTATCACCAACGGTTGATGGTCGAGTTCACGCCGACGCCGGAACTCATGTTCCAGGCGGATCTGCTCACCCTGAAGTATTTCGAATCGGACTACATGCTTACGCCGCGCCTACAAGCGCGCTGGGGCCGAATTTGGATTCCGTTCGACGATATGTCCCCGCACTCGATGTTCGGGGGGCGGTTCAATACTTCCCTGTTTTGGCAGGGAAACGAAACGGCGTTCCTCCCCGACATCTGGGCGGACCTCGGATTCGGCTTCAAGTATACGCTCGCCGATAGCGCCGGCTATTCGTCGGAACTCCACTTTTACGTCGTGAACGGGTTCCAGGAGAACCGGGGCGGCTCTCCGGTTCAGGGCGAGGACAACGGCGGCTCCAAAGCGGCCTATCCGAATTTCTCCGGAACTTCGGGTGGGACGGGGGATAATAACAACGCGAAGGCGATCGGCGCCCGCTGGCATAGCGTCTTCGGCCGCCGGTTCGGGCTCGGCGTTTCCGTTTACAAGGACGACTACGGGAATAAAAACGAAGGATCCTACGGCATCCTGATCCTCGGAGTCGATGCTCAGCTCCGGCCGACGAGCACGACCGACCTTCGCGCGGGTTTCGTCACGATGAAAGTCGCGCTCGATCCGGCGGCCTCGTCGAAATCATCGTTCACCCGCGGCGGGACGTACGTCGAGCTCGGTCAGCGCTTCGGAACGGACGATCGTTGGAAATTTCTCGTCCGCGCGGGCGCCTCCCAGAACGACAATCGGGTCGTCGATGTCTCCGACAAGTCGATCGTTGGCGCGACCCTTCTGAAGAACTTCGGCACGGTCGAGACGCAGGTGAACTTCTTCCACGACCTGCATCAAATCCCGGCGAAGATCGCCTATAACTACGGCGAATTCCGCATCGTAACCGCGTTCTGATTCGACGGCGAACGGACCGCGCTCCGGTCGGGCAGAGCCCGCCCTTCCGCGGGCGAGCCTACTCGCGGTGACTAAGTCAGCTTCACGCCGGCCAGGGCGACTCCGCCGAGCCCGAGGCGAACGATCTGATCCTGGGTCAAGGTGCCCGAGATCCACTCGATCGCGGACGCATAGATCCCTTGCATCGCGAGCTCGGATCCGAGCGATCCGCGAACGTCGCCGTTCGTGGTGTCGAACGCGCCGGTGATCTTGAGCGTCGGCGGCGTTCCGCCCGCCGGAGCGTGGCAGAGGATCGTGCTGGCGCTAAAGTTCCCGCCGGCGTCGCCCTGCGCGTTTTGCACGTTTCCGGTTACGCCGTTGATCGTCGCGGAGGTGAAGCCGCTCGCGATCGCTTGACCGTTCGTATTGAGAACGAACGAACTTTTCGCTCCGGCTTTATCGCTTGCCGCCGCCCAGAGAGCGACGTGCCGGGCGACCCGGTATGCGGCCGATCCGATGTTTTGTGGAGTCTGTCCGTGATAGTCGAACCCACCCTCCTCGATGCCGACGCCGCTCACGACGCCGATCGCGGAGTTGTAATAAGACGCGAGATAGGCCTGTTCACTGACGGTCAGCTTCCCGCCGGCCGTCAGCGGCTGGAGCGCCGCGATCTGGGTCGGGTCGAAAAGCTTCGCGCCGTAGGTCGGATCGGTGAGCGGAATGTCGCCGAGGAACCCGCAGGTTGAATTCGTGGTCGCGGCGTCCGCTCCGGTCCGGCTTTTGAGGCCGAGCATGGAAGCGTAAAGGCCGCTCAAGACGCTCGCGGCGTTCGCCGAGTTCGTCATCGTCTGGGCGTTCGTGAAGTTTCCCGCCGCGGGAACGAGGCTGAAAACCTTCGAAAGGCTCGCTACGCTCGGATTTCCGCCGCTCGTACTCGCAGGCATCCCGTTCGCGAACGGAACGAGCTTATGGCTCACACCGATCCGAAGATCCTTGTTCAGGGCCGATTTTTTGAGGGTGCCGACGCCGCCGACTAGGCCGACGTTGTCGGCGCCGCCGTCATCCTGAGTATTGCATCCGTAATGGGCGCCCGCGCTGACGCGCGAAAGGACGACCCGCCACTGGGCCATGGAGTAACCCATGTCGAGACCGGCCTGAAGAAGCGCGGCCCCGAAAATGCTTGCTTGGTTGATATTAAAGCCGTTGCTTGAGCCGGCCGGTCCGAGGTTCAACATCGAACCTCCGGCGACGCCGTAGCGGGCGGCGGCCGACGCGCTCGAAGCGGCGATTTGCGCCGGAACGTCCGCGAGGATGTAGGCGCCGACCGTCATTCCGCCCGAACAGAAGAGCTGGGAAATCCCGCCGGGGTCGCGCACCGGCGCGGGGCAGGTGGTCGCCGCGACGGCGTCCTTCACGAGGCTGCCGAGAAGAATCTTCGGAAGGGCGACCGTCATCGCGCCGGTGAAGATCCCGCGACCGATGAAATCCCGCCGCGAGAGGTGAACATGGTCGTGCATCTTCGCGTCGTCTTTAGCCAGCCGTTTAACCTTGATAATCATAGTTCCCCCTGAACATTCGATCTAAAATTTTATCCCCGGAAATCATGCGGGCTAGAAGCCCATCATTTGGGCGCCGAAAGTGCTTGCAGTCATGCAGACCGAAACGAATTCCATGAGGACGGTTTCCCCCGAAATCGTGGCGTTTTGGTCGACCAGGTTTCCGAACGTCGTGGCGACGCTGGCTGCGAGCGGCCCGGTCGAAGCGAGTCCACCGGTATGCTGGTCGAGGATGTTCACGCCGGCTGCGATCAGCGCCGCGCGGGCGGCGGGAATCGAAGTTCCCGTGACATTGTAAACGCTAGGCGCGATGTCCGTGCAGGCGGCGTACGCGAGAAGCGGAACTTGATCGTAGCCGGTGGCGAGATTCGGGTTCGTGTTCTGGGGCAGATTTCCGCCGAGCTGGTTCAGCGAAGCCGCGAAGTTCTTCGCCGTCGCGACGGCGTTGTTCTTCACGCCGAGCTGGATCCGAGCGGCGATGGCCGACGCGACCGGGACCGAAGCGCCCGGAACGCCCGCGATGCCGACTTGGTCGGCAGGATTTCCAGAACCCACGTTACTCTGGGCGATCCGCGCCTGGGACTCGTCTTTACTCAGTGTGCATCCCGTGATCGGAAGCAGGGCCACGAGGGCGGCGGTGACGATACGGTTAAGGTGTGGTTGATTCATATCCATCTCCAAAAGTTACGTACAAAAAAGCTAATCGCTGTTTGGATTTCGGAAAACTAGCGACAGGCCGGATTACTCGCGACTTGCGCGATCAAAACCCGAACGTCGTCCGAAGACTGGGCCGCGGCGGTAATCGTCGCGACATCTTTCGCCGGCACGGCGCCGAGCGGACAGATTTCGCGCATCACGCGCTTCACTAGGTTCGAATACACGATTCCGGCTTTCCCGATCGCCGTCCCGAGGGAGTTCAGGCCTTGACCGGCGGTCGCGCCGTTCCATCCCATCGTCGTGAGCAGTCCGCGGGCTCCCCAGGTTCCGGAAAGGTCCCAACCTTGGTTCGGGTCAGCGCCCACGCTGTCGGGGTTACAAACGGTGAACTTCGAAAGATCGCACGTCAGCGTCTTCGCGCGGTTACCCGGATTCGAACCGAGCGACTTCATCGTGCCCGTATTCGGAGCCGCGATGTACGAAAAGCCGTCCGCGCTGAAGTCGAAAAGATCGGCCACGGTCGAATAGCCGTGATTCAGGGCCGGCAGTCCGCCGGCGTGACAGGAAATGCAGGCCGTTTGGCCGTTCCCGATCAGGAAGTGCGGATCGTTTTCCGGAACGAACCGGGGAACGTTCTGGGCCCGGCCGTCGCTCGAAGCGAAAGCGAGGAGATCCATTCCGGTAGCGACCATCCAGATATTTTCGATGTAACGAAGATTCGTACCGGCGGTCGCGCCGACTTCAGCGAGCGAGGCGTCGCCCGGGCGATCGCTCAGCGTAGCGTATCCACCGACGTGCTTCGCCGGAATCGTGGTCAAGACCGGAGCGGCCGTGGCATCCGCCGCGACGGCGGCGGCCGTTGCGACCGGATCGACCGCCTGTTGACCGGCGGAGCAGGTCAGCGCCGTACGCCAGTCGATCATGTTCTTTTCCGCGGGCGTCAAATCGGCGACGTGAACCTGCGTCGCCGTACCGCCCCGGGTGACGTTCACGGTACAGGTCATATTATCTGACCAGATCTTGCTGATGCTCGGAGCGAGTCCTCCGGCCCCCGCGAAATGGGCGATCAAAAACGCGGTCGCGTCGTTGTCGGTAACGATCGCGGCGTTATACGCGGAGTTTTGCATTTGAAAGGCGAGGCGGCGAAGAAGATAGCCCGAGCCGTACTGACTTTGCACGGCGGTCATAGCCGCGCCGTAGTAGTCACCCGATCCGACTTGTCCGACCATCGTGGTGAAGTCGGTCGAAGTGGTCGGCATCGTACCGCCGGTGACGATCCCAGATATCCGAAGCGCGCCAACGATCGCGTCCGGCGCCGCGGCTTCAACGGAAGAAGTAGCCATTAGGCCGAAGGCGAAAGCCGAAGCGAAGGCGATCGTGAAGGCACGCATACGAGAAGATACGATAAAACCCATAAACCCCCCTGACTCAATCCCGCGTACGTACCACCGTGCTCAAAATTTTAAGTAAGATCCCCAAGACTCGTGGCGATCGCGAAGCCGCCGCTTCTTCGAATTCCACTCCGTGTGCGAGTCCCCACGCGCTACACGTATACCGATATTTAAGACTCTAACCGTCTTCGCACTGTTCATGTAATGTGTATAATTCGACACATTCCGTTTTGCTGAGCACGCGCTAAACTCTTATACATCGGGTTTGTGTCTTTGGGCGTTCCGGGGGGAACCATGGCATCTCCAACTATTTTAAAGAGTGGGTTACTCTTGTTCGGCTTCCTCACTCTCTCGTCGTGCATCGCGACGCCGAAGAGCGGAGACGCCACGCTTGCTTTCTATCGACAAAAGTCCGCGGGACTCACTACTGCGACCACCGGAATCGGCGCATTTACCGATACTTTTTACGCTTTTGCTCGCCAAAATTGCGTTTCCTGTCACGGAAATGCCCAGGCACCGTTGTTCGCCGTTTCCGACGTGAATTCGGCGTACTCGGCGGCGAAAGACGCTTCTTACGTCAGCTTCACTTCGGTCTCGTCTTCGAAGCTCGCGATTTATTCCGGGAATGGACATTGCGGCGCTCCGGGCTGCGAAGGAAACACGACCGTCGCCACCGCGAATATTCAAGCGTGGGCCGAGGTAGAAAACGCGGTCGCAACTACCGGGGGCACTGGTTCGGGCAACGGTGGCGTCGTGGGCGGCGGACCTACTACGGGCGGCGCGAATGCCGGTGCGCTCATTTCTACCGCGATGGCGGTTCCCGCGAATTTACCCACCGGTATCACATACGTGCCGATGCGGTGGCCGCTCTCTCAACTTACGCCGTCGAGCGCGCTCTTGAATGGCGCGATTTTCGAGCTGGAAGTTCAGAAGTTAAGCTCGACCACCTATCGCGTTCGGAACCCGAAAATCGCGGGACTTACGACCTCGGTTCGGGTGACGGGTGTCCATGTCTTCGTAAAACCTTCCACCGACGCGGGAATCGGCGTCGAAGACATCGGTGCGGGTAGCGTCTGGGGCTCCGACGTCGTAACCGTCCCGCCGACGACGTTGCCGGGGACGTTACCGGCGACTTCGCTATCGACGACGACCTTCGTTCCTCTGGATTCTTTTTCGATGATCATCGGGATTCGCTCAAATCAGGATAGCTTCACCATTTCGCTCGACGCCGTTCAGGCTGCGGTCGCTCTGACTCCGACTTTCGCCTCGATTAGTTCGAACGTGCTCGTTCCGAAATGCGTGAATTGCCATAATCCCGCGAATAAATCCGCCGGCCTGAGCTACGCTACTTATTCGGACACGCTCGCTTCGGTAAGCAGCGGGAATCCGGCCGCGAGTTCCTTCTATACGTCCGTCACGGGGACGACCCCGAATATGCCGATCGGGAGCTTGAAACTCACGACGGGTGAAACCGGCGCGATTTCGACTTGGATTACGAACGGCGCTCTGAATAACTAGGACAATGTCCGTTCGTTCCGGAAAAGCCCTGCTCACGATCGCGAAACGGCACATGGCCACGGATTTCGAACTCGAAGTCGTAGTGGACGCGGCCCAAGCTCGGATTGGCGAATCCGTCTTACACGAGGCGCACGCCCTTCTCGAAGCGATCGAGGAATCGCTGAGTGAATTTCGCGAGAGCGCGCTCGTCTATCGATTGAACCGCACCCCGGTGGGAGAGTGGTCGCCCCTCGATTCGACGTTCGCCGACCTCCTCGAGCTTTCACGGGTTTTTTTTCGCGAATCCGGCGGTGCCTTCAGCCCGTTCGCCCGTTCGCGGTTTCCGGCGACGTACGAGGACCTGGAGATCGACCGGGACGCGATGCGGATCCGACGAAAGCGGGAAGATCTCCTCGTCGGATTCGGTGCGGTCGGGAAGGGATACGCGCTCGACCGAGTGGCCGACGTCCTCGACCGGCAGGGATTCACAGATTACCGCCTCGGCGCCGGCGGTTCGAGTTGGATTTTTCGGGGATTCGCCGCCGACGATCGGCCGTGGGAAATCGCGTGGGCCTGGTCACGCGATACGGATGGCGACTGGCAGGGTCATACTTATCGACTTCCGGCAGGGCGCCCGATTGCGATTGGCGTCTCGGGCACCGTCGAAAAGGGACAGCATTTTCTGTGGGAGGGTACGCCGCTCCGCGTGACTATTCAAAGTGCGTTTTGCAGCGCGGTTTCCGCCGCCGAAGCGGACGCGTTTTCGACGGCGCTGATGGTGGGCGCGAGTCGCGGGGGGGAAGACTTTTTGACGAAGCTTCCCGTCCGGGGAATTTTTCCTCTCGGTTTAGCGTTTGTAGATCTCGAGAATCAGATGATCTACAATCAAGCCTTCGATACCCTATTTCTCCGAGAAGGACGGAAACGCAATGATCCAGCCATCCAGTCTTAAACGCGCGCGCAAAGCGGTCTACACCCTACTCTTCGCCCTCGAGCTCGGAAGAGGACTCGCTTTCGCGACGGAATTTGAACCGCTCGGTCAAGCCGTCGCCACTTCGCTCGGAACGAAAAAAGCCTTTAAGAAAACGTTCGCGTTTGAGGGCAAGCCCCTCGACGTCTTCTACGCGAAAGACGCCGCCGGTAAGGCGACGAAATACGCGTTTGTCCAAAAAGGAGTTTACGATCCGAACTGCACCCATACCTGGATCGTCGGCGTCGACGCCGCTTCCGGCAAGGTGAACGGCGTTCGCGTTGTCGAGATGTCGTGTCCGCACGCCTACCCGACGAAAACCGAAAGTTTTCTCGGCCAATTTAAAGGCAAGGGTTTCGCCGATGCCGCAAAATTGAAGGGGGATATCACGCCGATCGCGAAGGCGACCGGGTCCGCGAACCTCGCGATCGAAGCCGTTCGTAAATCCCTCGTCGCGGCCTCGAAGCTCAAGGGTAAAATTTAATAATTCGGGTGCGTTACGGACCTTAGCGATCGTTCTGGCAGTTCAAGCTCTGCTGCCAGGTTTCGCCGCCCGCGTTGTTGAAGTCGGACTTCATGAAACCGAGGAGCGTCGCGATGTCGTTCGGAGCATTGAAAAAGATCCCGAACTCGCGGTTCGAACCCATGGCTTGAGACGAGCCATTCACGGAACCGACCCAGGCGGTCGAACCGTCGACGACGATCGCTTTCGCGTGAAGGTAGCCCTTATTGCCGCCCACTTTTACGTTACTCGTGAAGATGCGGACTTTCGCCCCCGCCGCTTCGAAAGCGGTGTAGATCTGGGTCCACTTGGCCGCGTCGCCGGCGGTCGGTTTACCGAAGGCGCAGGCACTCGAAACGTTCAGTCGGACGTCGACTCCGCGTTGAGCGGCGGCGATGATCTCGGCGTTCATCTCCGGATCCTTCAGGTATTGCTCCTGAATGACGAGGTTCGTTTTCGCCGAACGGATGAACTGGATCGTCGGAGCGAGCGAGTACGGGCTGACCGTCAGGTCGGCCGCCCCGGCGCGCGAGAGGAGCGACTGGAGATCGTAAGGGTTTCCGGCGAGGTCATGCTCGAAAATCTGGCCGAGGATCTGAATGGCGGGCGTATAATGAATCACGTAGGCATAATCGCGGTCGCAGCGCGAGGGATTCGCGCTCCGGTCGCAGAGGTTCGTCGAATCGAAATTCCCGGTGCTGAGCATCGCGGCTTTTCCGTCGATGAGAATCATCTTTCCGTGTTCGACGCAGTTGGAAGTGGCGCCGCCGCAAAGCGACTTCGAAAAGGGAACGTAGGTTCCGCCAGCGTTTACGACTTTCGCTCGGAAAGCCTTTTGGGTCGCGCAGGACGCATTGTCGGTCGCGGACGGCGAGTCGAACACGCGACAGGCGTTTCCGACGGGAGTCGGTTCCTGAATGATCCGGACTTTAACGTGGGCGGCGAGCGCGTTTAAAATCGCTTGGTGAACGACGGGGTCGTCCATGGTGTAAATCTCGATATCGATCATCGACTGCGCCGAGTCGAGAAGGGCGATCACCGGGGTGGAAGTCGAGTTCTCGTAGAACCCTTGGCCGGGAACGCCTGCCCAAGCGCCTGACGCTACGAGACAGGAAAGGACGAAAAGCCTAACGCGTACGCTTCGAAAGCTGACCATCATGGTAAATTCCCCCGCCGAGAAGGTGATCGTTTTTTGACGAGTTGGCAATTTTTGGATTGTTAGAAAAGTGTTGGGAAAGTAACGCAACGCTTGATTTTAGCGCCGGCGCAGATTTTATGGGGTTTGGTCACGAAATCAGCCTAGTAATATAGGGGTCAACGAAAATAACGCACAGCGTTATAAAATGGGTTTTGGGTCCGTATTTCGCTCATTCGACGATTAAATTCCGGGGATCTAGTAAGCGCATCAAAGAGGAGGTCGGCGAGGTTTTGCCCGGCCCGGATGTCCGTGACGGAATGAACACCGCCGAGAACGCGATCGGATCCGACTTCATCTCCCCGAATCCGGAGGGAATCGGCTCGACCCGGAAAGACGAGCGCGAAAACCCGGGCGGAAAGACGGCCGAGCGTGGCGTGGCCGCTCGGATAGGAGAAGCCGGTGACGAGTGGAACGCAGATCGTAATTTTCGGCTCGCGCACGAAAGGTCGAGGGCGGGCGAAGCTCTTCTTCAGCGGAGCGATGAATTCGTTCGCATCTTGCCCGATCTCATCGAAAAGTCCGGCTACTCGTTCGATTTCAGCCGCTGAAAGAACGGCATGGTCCGTACCGAAGAAACTCGCCGGAGAAACGGTCGCCTCGCGAGTCGCTCGCTCGCATTCCGCGGACGTTCGCGTCGATTGAAGCCGTAGAATTTCGTCGAGTTCCGCGCGGTCGGTCGCCGAACCGGCGGCCGGCGGGACGGGGAAGGTCCTCAAATCGAGGCTGTCCGCCCGCAGGTAGACGAACCCAGCTTCGGCTCCCCGAGGCGCCAAACTGAGCGAGAGGCCAAGGAGCAAGGCAATTGAAAGGGTCCGGTTCGATGTCATTCCGAGATCAAAGGTCACTCGACCCGCGAATTCAAGTTTTTTTCCGTCGGCGCTCCTGCCAGGATGGCTCGAATCGTAACCGGAGAACCCGAATGCAAATCGTCCCGAAGGAAATCGAAGCGTACGCCGCCCGCCACTGCACTCCCGAAAGCGCGGTCTTCGCCGAGCTCGTGAAAACGACGCAATTGAAGACGGAGTATCCTCAAATGCAGGTGGGAAGAATCGAAGGCGCCGTGCTTCGGCTCCTTACCGCGGCCGTCGGTGCGAAACGGGTGCTCGAAGTGGGAACGTTTACGGGATACAGCACCCTTTGCTTCGCCGAGGCGGTGCCCGACGACGGTCAGGTCCTCACCTGCGACGTCGATCCGGTGGCGACCGCCATCGCCCGCGAATACTGGGCGAAGAGCCCGCATGGGAAAAAGATCGACCTTCATCTCGGCCCGGCCGCGAAGACGATCTCTACCCTTTCGGGAGAATTCGACGTCGCTTTCATCGACGCCGACAAAGAAAATTATCCCATCTATTGGGACCTGATTGCTCCGCGGATGCGAAAGGGCGGCCTCGTGATTCTCGACAACGTTCTTTGGAGCGGGGCCGTACTCGACGCCGATCCGGACGAGGATACGCGCGCGATCATGACCGCTTCGAAAAAAGCCGCGGAGGATCCTCGATTCCTGACGGCGATGCTGAGCGTGCGCGACGGCATGCTGCTCGCGATCAAACGTTAGGGGCCAGTTTAAAGGAAGTACTGGACGCCGACCGAGTTCGCTCCGGGAATATAATTGAAGAGAAAGCCTGCCGATAGGTGCGAGGTGAAAAGGTACTGGATGGCGTAATGCCACTGGGTCACCATTCCGAACTGGATGTAGTCGAGCCGGCGGACGGCGGCGGTCAGGAGGAGGTGATGCACGGTCAATGTCGAAGTGAAGATGTGGATCGGG
>JAYVXM010000438.1:0-4392 GCA_043785205.1 Bdellovibrionales bacterium | reverse complement strand
GAGGCCCTCCACGTCGCGGAATTCCCGCGCGCGGCCGGCCGGAGCGCGATCACGATCCCGTTTCTTTTCCGGAACTAAAATCTAGAAAAGGTACGAAGCCGCGAGCGCGTTGATCACGAGCGTCGTCTTTCCCGCGAGCTGCAAGCCGACGCTCGGCCGGTAGCCGATGCCGCCGCCGAGCGGAATCCGGCGGCCGACCATGAACGTGATGCCCGCGCCGCCCGGGTCGTCCGCGGGATCGGTGACGGCGCCGCTTCCCTTTCGGTAGGCGAACCCGAAGAAAATGAACGTGGCCGACTCGTACGGGCCGCTGAAGTCGAACGTCGGTCCGAGGGAAAGCGTAAGCGTATTCACCGAATCGTTCCCGAAGCCGAGCGCTTGGTAGCCGATCGAGCCGCCGGCTTGGAGCCAGTCGTAAAATCCGTAGTTCAACCCGGGCGCTAACGAGATTCGATTCGCGCCGCCGAGCTCGATACCCGCGGAGTTCACGAAGAATTCCTTTTGACCGGCGGCGAACGCGCGGGACGCGGCGAGGAGGGAAAGCACGGAGAGAGCGATCGGGATGAGGGATCGTCCGCCGCGCCTCTTCACGGGCCGGGGTCCTTGATCTGCTCGTGGCTGAGCTCTTCCCCCTCGCGGATCCCGCGTTTGATGATCTTTCCGGGAATGCCGACGACGGTCGAGTTCGGCGGCGCCGATTCGACCACCACCGAGTTCGAACCGATCCGCGTCCCGGCGCCGATCTCGATCGCGCCAAGGACTTTCGCGCCCGCGCCGATCACGACGCGATCGCCGATCGTCGGGTGGCGTTTCTCCCGCCGAAGACTCGTTCCGCCAAGGGTTACCCCCTGGTAAATGATCACGCCGTTTCCGACGATCGCCGTTTCGCCGATTACGACGCCCATCCCGTGGTCGATGATCACGTCGCCGAGGCGCGCACCCGGATGGATATCGATCCCGGTAAGGAAGCGCGAGAGTTCGGAAATGAAGCGCGGGAGGAGCGGGATGCGGAGCTTGTAAAAAAAATGGGCGACCCGGTGGAAGACGATCGCCTTCACGCCCGGATAGAGGAGAAAAATCTCGAGCGTGCTCTGCGCGGCGGGATCGTAGCGGCGATAGTCCTTCAGGAGCTTGAGCATCGGATTTATTTTCGCCCGAATTCCCCTAAAGATATAGCGGGTTATTTCCGCGGACGGTACCAAACGTCCAGAATCGCGAGCTCTTCCTCGCCTTTCGGCATGCGGAGATTCACGGCGTCGCCGGCCCGGGCTTGGAGAAGCGCTTTCGCCATCGGCGAGATCCAGCTGATCGCGCCCGATTTCGGATCGGTCTCGTCGATCCCGACGATCCGATACACGCGTTCCTTACCTTCCTCGTCCCGGAGCTTCACCCAGGCGCCGAAGCGGATCTGATCGGTGTCATTTTTCTCACACTCGACGATTTCAGCCGCGTCGAGCCGACGCTGGAGGAATCGGATCCGACGATCGGTTTCGCGGAGCTTCTTTTTCCCGTAAAGGTAGTCGCCGTTTTCGGACCGATCGCCGTTGCCGGCCGCCCAGGAGACCACCCGTACGATTTCGGGCCGTTCCGTGTAGAGTAAAGTGCGCAGTTCGGTTCTTAGACGCTCCGCCCCTTCGAGCGTCATATAGTTCTTCGTCCCGGCGGGAAGCGCAGCGTCCTCGTCGCCTTCCGGATCGACTTCTTCGTCCGGACCGTCTTCTTTCGTAAATGCTTTACTCATGAATTCCTTATGGCAGTGATTTTAAGGTTATTTTGCTCTACGCTTTTATAGATGTCCAACCGCTACGGATCTTTAAAGGAAATCGCATGGCATATGTGAAGCTGAACTCGACTCTTTCCCGAACCATTCACCTCGCGGTCACCGCGCTCTTCGTTCTGAGTTTCGCGCCGAAGGCGTGGTCGGACGAAACGGCGGGCGCTCCGCCGGCCGCCGACATGTCGAACGAAGGCGTTCCGCCGGCCCCGTCCGCCGATCCGGGCATGGGCGCGGGCTCGCAAGAAGCCGCTCCGGCCGAAAAGCCGGTCAAGAAAAAGAAAAAATCGAAGCACGCTACGAAGAAGACGAAGCATTCCAAGAAAAAATCTTCGGGCGGAAAAAAGAAAAAGAAGAAAAAGAAGCACAACAACTACTAAGACCGATTCGATGCCGTTCGAGCATCGCGACGAATGGGAGTGGGGTTGGAAAACCCCACTCCTTTTGCGTTTTCAGGCCGTGCCCGCCGTCACCGATTTCCTCTCCTTTCCCATCGAACGGCTCGCGCTCGCAGAAGCCGAGGCGGTTTTCGCGCGTCGTCTCTCCGAACTACGAACATCGCGGATCGGCATTCGCTTCGAGCGGATTCAGGAAGCCCTTTTCCGCGCTCATCCCGCCACGGAATCGCTCGAAACGGGGCTGGTGATTCCCGGAAGGACCGAGATCGACCTCCTCCACCGAATTCGCGGACTTCCGGGCACCGTCGTGCATTGGGAAGTAGCGGTGAAATTCTACCTCGGTCTCGACGACGGCGGATCCATCGACGCCGATCGGTACATCGGCCCTTCGCTGAAAGACACGCTCGGAATTAAAACGCGCGCGATCTTCGGACGCCAGCTCACGGCGCTTTCGAATCCGGAAACGCGCGCCGCCTTCGGACCACGCTTCGGGATCGCGCCCGCGGAAACCATCCTTCCCTACCCGAAAGTGCACGGCATCCTCTTCAATCCATTCCGCGGACGCGCCGACCGACGGACGCCTCCGCTCATCGCGGAAGACGGCATGCGCGGCGCCTGGTTCGAATTCGACCGGCTCGCCGATTTTCTCGGCGACGTCGCCGCGGAATTCGCCGGTTCCGAGTCCCTGCGGATCCGCTGGCTCTCCGACCGTCGCGACTGGATCCGCGATCAAGTCCGCCGACCCGGAGGCGCCGAGGACGAGTCGGGGTTAAAGGATTGCTTGAAGTCGGCCCTCGCGGCCCGCTGGCAGAGCCACTTCGCGGGCGACGGTGAACCGATTCAGGGCACCGTCCTTCTCCGAAACGAAAGACGCGATTCCGAGCTTCGCTTCTTCATCGTTCCGAACGGCTGGCACCGCGCGGCGGAACGAGGGTTGGAAACGCTACGGGGCGAGGGTAGAATCAAGACATGAATCGACTCGCCCTCGCGACCCTCGTTCTATCCCTCGTTTCGATTTCCGCGGCGCGCGCGGCCGGCCCGCTTCCGCTTCACATCTTCGCCGGATCCGATTTGGGGTGGAGCACGGTCAGTCCGTACGCTTTTCCCGAAGGCGACCGGAGCGGCGTCGACTTCGATTTGAAACTGCTCGGTTCCGCCTACATCAAACAGCATTGGATCGTCGATCTCGGCGGCGGCTGGCAATATTCGAAGCGGGACGGAGAAAATCTGACCGGCGGTTTCTCGAAGGTCATCACGAAGGGTACCTTCCTCGAAGGCTCCGTTCGGTACGGGAATTTCGAAGGCTGGCAATTCGGGCCCGTCCTCGACCTCATCCTCGTCGGCGACGTCGGACTCGGGAACGGTCAGCTCGACGATTCCCAAGCGCGGAACGCGACGCTCGCGGGCATCCAAGCCTTTTACGAATGGCCGGAGCAGAAATATCGGGTTCGCGTCGGCGGACGGTGGATGACCGACTTGAATATCCCGAATCGAACCGTGAACGTCTACCAAGCGAGCGTCGAAATCGGGATTCCGCTCACGGGCGGCGCTCCGTCCGGGCCGCATTACGCGCGTCGACCCGGAATTCAGGTCATCCAGAAAGACCGGGCGCTCAAGCGCGTCCGGATGGTGCTCGACGCCCGCCGGATCGAGTTCGATTACGACCAGGCGACCCTCCGCCCGGACGCGGCCGCCCGCCTCGCCCGCCTCGGCCAGTTTCTCGCGAAATCCCGGGATAACTGGGAGAACCTCCGCATCAGCGGGCACACCGACGAGCGCGGCTCCGTCGAATACAATCAGACCCTCTCCGAAAATCGCGCCGCGGCCGTGAAAACCGCCCTCGTCGGTCAGGGCGTCGCCCGCGAAAAAATGGAGACGCGCGGCTTCAGCAAGCTCCAGCCGATCGACCCCGGTCACAACGAGGCCGCGTGGCAACGAAACCGCCGGGTCGAGTTCGAATTTACGGGCGTCCAGGACCTTGATCTCATCGTCGACGGCGTGAACCAAGCCACTACGGATGACGCGAACGCCGACGATTCAGGCCCCTGAGCGGTGACTACGGATTAATCGTGAACTCGACGCGCCGATTTTCGGCGACCTGGGCTTTGGTCGACGTCGCCGGATCGAATTTCGGTTTCGTTGCCACGCGGCCTCGTTGTGACCGGGGTCGATCGGCTGGAGCTTGCTGAAGCCGCGCGTCTCCATTTTTTCGCGGGCGAC
>JAYVXM010000437.1:0-4405 GCA_043785205.1 Bdellovibrionales bacterium | reverse complement strand
GAAATCATCCGACTGAATTTCTTCGGGGGTGAGCGCGCGGGCCTTAACGCGGAGGACGGGGTGCCCCATGCGGGCGACTTTTCGAATCGACATGCCGACATCCTATAGAATCTCCGTCCGTTTCGAAAGAGAATGGCAAGATGTCGCCGACCTCTCCTCTTCTCATCTACGCTTTTCGTCACGGACAAACCGACTGGACTAAGGAAGGGCGCATTCAGGGCCACCTCGACGTTCCACTGAACGAAACGGGACGCGCCGAAGGATTGCGTCTCGCCCGCGCGCTCCGCCATTTACCGATCCGGCTCGTCCTGAGCTCCGATCTTTCCCGAGCCATCGACACCGCGACGATCATCCTCGCCGAAGCCATCCGCAACGGATGGCATCCTGACGTTCCGATCGTTCGCGACCGGCGCCTTCGGGAAGTGGATTTGGGAAGCCTCCAGGGCCTCACTCACACGGAAATCCACGCGAAATTCGGCGCGAACCTCTCCCGAAAAATCGGTTCGAAAATCCTCTCGGACGAGGAGCTGCGCGACCTCGGGTCCGAGCCAGCGGAAGACCTATTCGCCCGCCTCACGGCGGCGATCGACGAAACCGCTCACGATTCGCGGGTCACGGGCGCGGGGGCCGCGATCGCGCTTTCCACACACGGTGGAGTGCTCCGCCGTCTCCTTCATTCCGCCGGTGGGATCGAAGAAATCGGATTCTCCATTCCGAACGCCGTTTTTTTCCCGTTCGTCTACGACCGGACCACGAAGACCCTTCGCTACCGGGAATTCACGGAGTTCCGCTAGACCCTTTCGAGCAAGCTGCGCACGTCCCAGAGGAACGGAAAAGCCTTCTTCGCGGTTTGAGCGCGCAGATACTCGACGCCGCTCGATCCACCCGTACCGCGTTTGAATCCGATCACCCGCTCGACGACCCGAACGTGGTGCTCCCGCCAGAGGGCGAGTCCCTGATCGAGATCGACGAGCGATTCCGCGAGCAGATAGAGCGGCAAGTTATGACTCGGGTCTTGGTAGATCGCCTTCAATCCGTGAAGGACTCGATCATGCGTTTCCGGCGTATCCACTTCGGGAGTCGGATAACCAAGGCTAGCGGCCAGTTTCAAGAAAGAGGTGGCGAGGTCGGGCCCGTCGAAACGCTTCCGAAGTTGGGCGACGACTTCCGGACGATTCTTGAAATATTGAAAGAAACGCTCTTCCTTCATTCCGCACATGAATTCGATTTCCCGATGCTGGAGCGATTGGAAGCCGCTCGCGGGCATTAGATTCTCGCGAAACTGGAGGAACTCGACCGGAGTCATGGTCTCGAGGATATGGATCTGGCTGACGAGGACTTTTTGGATCTCCACCACCCGTTTCACGAAATGCTGGGCGCGAAGGACTTGGCGTTTCGCCATGTATTCCATCGCGGTCTCGAGCTCGTGAATAATCAGCTTGAACCAGAGTTCGTAGGCCTGATGGATAATGATGAACAACATCTCGTCGTGGTGAGCCGGCACCGAAAGCGGCTTCTGCAACGCAGTCAGCTCACCGACCTGCAGGTAATCGTTATAAGTCAGGTCGGTTTTTTCGTGAATCTTCGGGGTATCGGTCATTTTTTTAGCTCCGTGTAGAGTTCCCGAAGCGCGGCTCTGGAACTCGCTTCGATATCCTTATGAAGGGAATTTCCGTGCGCATCGATCGTGACTACGACGGGGAATTTCGCGACCTGGAGTTTCCAGATCGCTTCCGGACTACCGAATTTTTCGAGTCCATATACTCCATCGACGTTCTGAATCGCTTCGGCGAGGACCTGCGCCGCGCCCCCGACGGCGTGCAGATAGACGCATCCGAATTTCTGGCATGCTTGGCGAGTCTGCTCGCCCATGCCGCCTTTGCCAATGACGGCTTTCACGGAAAATTTTTCGATGATGCCGGCTTGGTAGGGCTCTTCGCGCGACGAAGTCGTCGGACCGGCGGCGGTCACGACATAACGCTTTTTCGCGCCGACTCCTTTTTCCATGACCACCGGACCGCAGTGATAAATGATCGAGTTCCGGAAATCGACTTCCGCGAGAGGAGGGGCGTTCCCGTCGTGCAACCATTTATGGACGGCGTCGCGACCGGTGTAAATCGGTCCTTCGATCTCGAGCCGATCTCCGACCTTGAGCGCGCGAATTTTTTCCTCGGTATAGGGCGCCTTCAGTACAACCATTTCTGGATCTCCCCTTTCGCGTTGATTTTCGCGCCCTGCCGACGATAGGCCCAGCACATGTACGAAACGCTCACGAAGAAGGACGCCGGAAGGCGATTGATCGCCGCAACCTTGGTTTTCAGGAGCGTCGTCTTCCCGCCGAATCCCATCGGACCGATTCCGAGCCGATTCGCCTCCTCGGTCACTTCGTTTTCCAGCTTCGCGAGTAAGGGATCGGCGCTCGAGTCTTCCATCCTCCGAAGCAGCTGCGCTTTGGAATTCAAATAACCGGTCGCCCGGTCGCCGCCGATCGTAACGCCGAGAATACCGGGACCGCATCCTTTTCCCTGAGCCTGCTGTACCGCGTCCAGAATGCACTTCTTTACGCCGAGCAGGTCTCGTCCCGCGCCGACTTGCGCGTCCGGAAGCGAGTATTGCGCGCCGACGTTCTCGCAACCCCCGCCTTTCAGGATCAACCGGATATCGAAATAGTCTTTCTTCCACGGTTCCGCGTGAATCGTCGGACTTCCCGGTCCGACGTTCGTTCCGTTATTTTTTCCCGTGATCGAATCGACCGAATTTTGGCGAAGGTAACCTTTTTTCGTCGCCGCCGCGACGGCCTTCCGGATTTCCTTCGTCAGGACGTCGTAGTCGACGCCCTTCGCGGGATAGTGAATGAAGAAGAGGATACTTCCCGTATCTTGGCAGAGCGGCTGGGACTTCTTTTTCGCGAGGCCGATATTATCGGTGATGATCCCCATCGCGTATTTCGCGGGCGTTCCTTCGGCCTCCGCCGCCTTCCCGGACTCGATAGCCCGGACGACGTCGTCGGGTAGTTCGGTCGACGTTTTTCGGATCACCTCGACGAGGCTGGCGAAGAGGTTTTTCTGGAGCGCGGCTTTCATAGATTGGGCCGAGCATACGCTCGCCGCGGAGCCTAAAACTACCGAAAACGGAGCGAAGTCCGGTCGAATTCCTTCGGTTCGGAGTCGCCTTTCGCGAAGCCGATCGCTACGAGGTCGATCCCCTCTGGCCGGCTCTCGACGCGCACGTAGTGAAAGGGGCGCGGATCGGGTCCGAGATAAAGATCCGGGTGGCGTTGCTGGGGCCCTTTGAGAAGCCGCACGCGAGGGCCGCCGCCGCCGCCGCTGATCAAGAACGTCCGGCCGTCGACGAGAAATTTTTCGTAACCGTGGGCGTGTCCGGTGATCATCGCCAAAGTCTTCCGGGCGGCGAGGAACGGAGGGACGATTTCGTCCTTCACGCACTTCGTATCGCCGGTCACGCGACTGTTCGTAAACGGGGGGTGATGCAGCAGCGTGAGGACGCCGCGTACGGAAGGATCCGCGTCCGCGGCCGCCAAGGCCTCCCCGTACCATTTCCGCTCCGCTGCCCATTCGTCCGCGGTCAACACGTCGCAATTCGAATCGAGGTATAGAATCCGCACGCCTTCGGCGTCGAACGTGCCCCACTTCGAGGACTCGAGATTCGGAAACCGTTCGAGCATGTTTTTCTCGCCGGATTTCCGACCGCCGAAATAATCGTGGTTCCCGAAAATTCCGAGGACCTTCGCGCCGCTGTGAAAAATGCCCGCGGCGATTTCGTCGAAATAATTCCAGTGACGACGCGAGGAACCCATCGCCACCATGTCGCCGAGGAAGAAGAAGGCGCGCGGCTTTTCCTTGGCGGCGGCATCGAGTAAACGCGTACGTTCGGGGTCGTTCTGTTCGCGGCCGATCATGCGTTCGACCCCAAGCGTGCGCTGGGTATCGCCGACGAGAACGAAAAGTTCATTCGCTTCCGCAACCGGGGTCATACTTAAAAGTATAACGCCGATCCGGGCCACCCACCCCGCCATTCGACCTCCTGTCGATGTCAGGACCCAGTCTACCGGCGTTTTTCGAATCTTCGATTAGGAATCGGTGAAGCGCTCGACCGTCAAAGAGCCGTCGTCAACTCCTCGAGCTGAATTTCCACGAGCTTACGGTAGGGAAGATCGCTCAGGATGAAGTCGATATTCGGGGCGTTCCCGCGAAGCCATTTGATCTTCGCCTGGGAATTCACGGTCCAGCCCACGATTTTTTGACCGCGCGCGGACGCTGCGTCCGTGAGGCGCTTCAATGCGCGTTCGTTCCGCTTGCTCCAGGAGAGGACGTCGATGTCGACCGAACCGTTACCAAAACGATTCTCGACCAGGCGAGCGATCACTTTCGGCAATGACTTGAGG
>JAYVXM010000436.1:0-4421 GCA_043785205.1 Bdellovibrionales bacterium | reverse complement strand
CACGGCGTCTGGGTGAACGGTTCGGCGGAGGGACTCGGCGAGAACGAGTCTCCGGATATCGATACGTTATTCGGGCAAGTCGCCCTCTGGACGAAGTTGACTCATTCGCCGATTCCGGGACTTCCGGAAAGTACCGAAATGCCGGGACTCGCGACGTACGACCTTCTTCCGCGCGCCGACGTTCCGAATTTGGCGGGGAAGCGGGATTTCTACTGGATGAGCGGGTCGGCCTTCGTCGCCGCGCTCGCGCGCCACCCCGAAATCCGCGAGGGGCGGCATTCGAGCGGACCGGGGCGGACCCACGAAACTCTGCGTGCGCTTCTCGGAAAAGATGCGAAAATAGGAATCGAACTGAACTACGCCGCCTGGCTGAAGCGGGTGAGGGGAAACCCATGAAACGTCCGATGCGTCTTCGTCAAAACGCGCTTCTGCGCGAACTCGTCGCCCAGGCGCGCTTCACGCGCGGTCAACTCATCCAGCCACTCTTCGCGGTCGAATCGATCGCCGCGGATCAGCCGATCACCGGCCTCGGCGAAACCGCCCGCCAGTCGATCGACGGAACGCTCAAGCGGATCGGGAGCGATCTCGAACAAGGCGTGACCCAGTTTCTTCTCTTTCCGGTTCCGGTCGCGAAGGGCGAATCGGGGTTTCGCGCCGAATTCGCCGCGAAGGCGATCGGGGAGATCAAAAAGCGATTCGGCGGGGACCTCGTTCTTTGGGTCGACGCCTGCCTCTGTTCGCTTACGGCGCACGGGCATTGCGGCGTCTTTCACGGCCACGGGAAGAACGCGGGAAAGCTCGACCTCGAAGCGACCCGCGCGGAACTCGCCGGACTCGCCCGGATCTACGCCGGCGCCGGCGCGGACGGAATCAGCCCGAGCGACATGATGGACGGACGCGTGGCCGCGATCCGCGCCTCGCTCGACGACGGCGGATTCTCGGAGACGCCGATCATGAGTTACAGCACGAAGTTCTCGAGCTGCTTCTACGGACCGTTCCGCGAGGCCGCCGATTCGGCGCCGAAGTTCGGCGATCGGAAAGCTTACCAGATCGACGTCCGGAACCGGACCGATGCGATCCAGTCGAGCGTGCGTTGCGCCGAGGAAGGCGCGGACCTCCTGATGGTCAAACCCGGGATGACGTCGATCGACCTCATTCTCCCGATCGTCGAGGCTACCGGAAAACCGGTCGGCGCCTATCAGGTCAGCGGGGAGTACGCGGCGTTGACGTTGCTGGCCGAACGCGGTCTGATTTCCTTCGACGACGCGCTCCTCGAAACGTGGGCGGTCTTCAAGCGGGCGGGCGCTCAGTATTTGATCACCTACGGCGCGCGCCACGCGAAGCGGCTCGGCCTTTAAATTCGATTTCAGGGGAATCTCAGATGACGGACATGCGGGGAAATTCGAAGGAACTATTCGAGCGCTCTTTGAGGGTCGCGCCCGGAGGCGTGCATTCGCCGGTCCGCGCGTTCAAGAGCGTCGGCGGGACGCCGATCTTCTTCGCCCGTTCGGAGGGCGCCTACCTCGAGTCCGTCGAAGGAACCCGATATATCGATTTTTGTCAGAGTTTCGGTCCGAATATTCTCGGCCACCGCGATCCCGACGTGAAGACGGCCGTCGCCGATATGCTCGACACCGCGTGGAGCATGGGCGCGTGCGAACCGTATTCGCTCGAGCTCGCGGAATGGATCACGAGCCGCCTTCCGTTCATGGAAGCGTGCCGCTTCGTGAGTTCCGGCACCGAAGCCGTGATGAGCGCGCTCCGGGTCGCGCGCGGGGCGACCGGCCGTTCGAAGATTTTGAAGTTCGACGGCTGCTACCATGGTCACGTGGACTCGATGCTCGTGAAGGCCGGAAGCGGGCTCGCCGGCGCGGCGGCGTCGGATAGCGCCGGCGTTCCGGACGGACAGGAAACCCTCGTCGCGCCGCTAAACGACATTCCCGCGCTCTCGAAAATTTACGCCGAACGCGGCCAGGAGATCGCGGCGGTCATTCTCGAACCGCTGCCGGCGAATTTCGGGCTCCTTGTCCAAACCCCGGAGTTCCTGAAGGCCGTCGTCGACGGCGCACGCCGCCAGGGGATTCTCGTGATCTTCGACGAGGTGATTTCCGGATTTCGCGTGCATCCGAAAGGAATGGCCGGCGTCCTCGGTATCGAGCCCGACCTCGCGACGTACGGAAAAGTGGTCGGCGGCGGCTTTCCGCTCGGCTGCTTCGGCGGTCGGAAGAAGTACATGGACCTCGTCGCGCCGTCCGGTCCTGTCTATCAGGCGGGCACGCTTTCGGCGAATCCGATCAGCACCCGTGCCGGGATCACCACCCTCCGAAAAATCGAGCGCCTCGGGATCATCGAAGCGCTCACGAATCGGACGGAGAATTTTCGCGACGGTCTGATCGGCCGGTTCCGGAAGGCGGGCGTCGCCTGGACCGTCTCGAGCGTAGGGTCGATCTTCTGGATCCATCCCGTCGCGGCGAAGCCGATTCGGAGTCCGCTCGATTTTCCGCCGAATCTTCGCGCGGATTTTCCGAAGTTCTTCCACGCTGCGTTGAAGGAAAGCGTCTACCTCGCGCCGAGCGCGTTCGAGGTCGGCTTTCTCTCGTGGGCCCATACGGACGAAATTCTGGCGAAGGCCCTCGACGGGCTGGAGCGCGCGGCGGCCACGCTGCGGGTATAATCGAAAGATCGAAGGGGAAATGGTTCGGGACGTCTCCGGTTCGAAATCAGTCGGATGGAAAGGGAACGCGTGGAAGTTCGGGCTCGGACTCGCCTGGATGGTGTTCAATCTTTCCCTCGCGGCCTGGTGGCTGATCTTCGGCCTCCGGCAGATCGATTTTGTCCAGTCGACGACCGCCCATTTCGCGCCCGAGCACGCCGGCCACGTCGCGGACTTCGTTCGCCAGCAGCGCATGCTCATCAGCGAAGGGTCGATTCTCATCGTTTCGCTCGTCGCCGGCGGGGGCGCGCTCCTTTATTACATCGTCCGCGAACGGAAACGCGCGAACCAGATCCGCGCGTTCTTCGCGACCTTCAGCCATGAATTGAAAACGTCGATCGCGAGTCTCCGGCTCCAGGTCGAAAGTCTCGCCGATGATTTCTCCTCCTCCCCGTCGAACCCGCTTTTCGCGCGGCTTGTAAAGGACTCCGTACGGCTCGAGATCCAGCTCGAAAACTCCCTCCATCTCTCCCAGATCGACTCGAACCGGTTTTTCGTCGAACGGCTCGATCTGAAGCGGATGCTCGGATCGCTCGAGCATCAGTGGCCGGAGATGCGGCTCGAAGTCGTGGGCGACCCGACGGTGCGCGCGGATCACCGCGCGTTCGAGACCGTCGTGAAAAATTTGATCCAAAACGCCATCGTGCACGGTGGGGCGAAACGCGTCACGTTTTCCCTTCGGAGGGTCAGCGACGGTCGGATCGGAATTCGGGTGAACGACGACGGCGCGGGATTCCGCGGCGATTTCGCCCAGCTCGGCAAGCTCTTCGTCCGCCATAACGCGAAAAGCGGAAGCGGCGTCGGACTATTCCTCGTGCGGACGCTGATCGAGCGGATGGGCGGAAAAACGCGTTTCGTTCCGCGCGCCGCGGGCGGCGGCGACGGATTCGACGTCGAGATCGACCTCCCCGCGGAGGACATCGCATGAAACGCCTTCTCCTCGTCGAGGACGACGAATCCCTGGGGGCGACTCTCCAGGAACGCTTGCAGAAGGAAGGTTACACGGTCGAGTGGGCGACGAGCCTCCGCGAGGCGCGCGCGAAATCGGCCGGCGATTCTTTCTCCCTCGTGATCCTCGACGTCGGACTCCCCGACGGAACCGGGACCGAGTTCGCGAAGGAACTTCGGGCTCGATCCCCAGTTCCCTTTATTTTCGTGACCGCGCGGAACTCGGCGGAAGATCGCCTCGAAGGGTACGAGATCGGCGCCGAGGAATACATCCCGAAGCCGTTTCATCTTAAAGAGCTTCTTCTTCGCGTCCGCCACGTGCTCGAGCAGCACGCGGAGTCCCCGAGCGCTTCCGGGCCGCGCCGACTCGCCTGCCTTGGAAAAACGATCGACCTCGACGCGATGGCGATCGAATCGCCGGACGGGAAGCGCGAATTCCTCGCGGCGCGAGACTTCCGGCTCCTCGACTTCCTGATCGGGGTTTCCCCGAAGGTGGTGAGCCGGGACGAGATCCTGAACGTGATTTGGGGCGAAGAGAAATTTCCCAGCACCCGCACCGTCGACAACGCGATGGTACGACTACGGCAAGCGATCGGCGACCGGGACGGGAAAGTGATCCGCTCGGTTCGGAGCGTCGGTTATCAGTGGGTGAACGGATGAAGAGGGTGTTATGGCGAATTTGAAATTTGAAAATGCCCGGCACGGGAAAGTTCAGCCGACGCCGCCGGTCTGGATGATGCGCCAGGCGGGTCGTTACCAC
>JAYVXM010000435.1:0-4423 GCA_043785205.1 Bdellovibrionales bacterium | reverse complement strand
TTTCCTACCGGCATGGGTTGCTTCGATTCGAATGGAATTCCGAAGTGTTTCGGGCCGTCGGCCGTTACGCGTTTCCCGTATCGCTCGCTTTTTTGTTCGGACTCTTCTTGAATTACTCCGATCAGATCATCCTCTCGAGACTCATTTCCCCGGCGAGCTTCGCGCTTTATTCGGTTTGCTGCCTCACGGTTCCGCCACTCCTGATTCTGGAGGCGTCGCTCACGCGCGTACTGATTCCCGAACTTTCACGAGCGTTCGACGGTCAGGATAAGGATCGGGCCGCGACGCTTTACCGCAAAGCCGTTCAGGATCTTGGTTTCTTCCTGATCCCGGCCGTGCTCGGGATGGCGGTATTCGCGGAGCCGATCATCGAGCTTCTATTTACGAAGACCTACCTACCCGGAGTCCACTTCCTCCGACTTTATTCGATCTGGTATCTCACGCTTCTCATTCCCCAGGACGCGATTGCGAGGGCGCAGGGCTCCGCGCGCTGGATATTCGGAAATTTCCTCGCTTTTTCGCTGCTGACGGTCGGGCTTTGCGGTTGGCTCGCGTCCGTTTACGGCGCGACGGGCGCGCTCGTGGGACTCCTCGCCGCCCGCGGCATTTCTCGCGTCTATACGGTGATCTACATGCGCCGCGAGTTTGGGCGTCCCGTCGGCGCCTTCATTCCGCTACGATCCTTAGGAAAAATGGCTGCCATCGCGCTCGTTTTGTCGGCGCTCGCCTTGGCATCGCGATTCGAATTTTCGAATTCGCTTTCTTGGCTATTGTTTGCGGGATTGGGATTCACGATTGCCTATCTAATCCTCGCCGGAACCTGGATTTCGGCTCCTGCGAAAAAAACACGGAAAGTTCTGATGTTGACGCCGGGACTTTTTATCGGCGGACTGGAGCGGGTGATCCTGAATCTTTCGAAGGGTCTAAAACGCGATTCGGTTTGGCAGCCTCAAGTCCTGGCCTACGACTTCGCCGGTGATTCCGCCGGAGGGGGCGATCTGCGCGAGTCTTTCGAGCATCTCGGGATACCCGTCCGATCCGCCGTGAAGCCACCCCGGTTTTCGTTGCGGACGGTCCTTCGCGTCGCTCGGCAGGCCTCGGACGAGGGGATCGCCGTCATTCACACGCATGATTTAGGGGCCCTAATTTACGGTGTTTTGGCGAAGCTGCTTCTCTTGAAGCGGATTCGAATCGTGCACACTCAGCACAGCTTCGTGCATCTGAATCGCTCCTGGAAATACCGTTATTACGAGCGGTTTTTCACCGGGTTCGCGGATTCGTTGGTGGTGGTCTCGGAAGATACCCGGCGCGGATATTTAGGCCTCGGAGTTCGGGAGGCGAAGCTCCATCTGATCTCGAACGGAATCGACTTTCCGGAGGGCCCCGAATCCGACCGTTTCGATCGGCTGGCACGTCGGGAAGCCCTGATTCGTTCCCATCCCCGGGCGCGCGGCCTCGCCGCTTTCCAAGCCGACTTCTGGATCCTTTACCTAGCGCGGGTCCACGGTCGGAAGGGCCAGGATCACGCGCTCCGCCTGTGGGCGGAAATTTCTCCAGCCCTGCGCGCCCGGTGCGCCCTAGTCTTCGTGGGGCCCGAAACGGATCCCGGGGAAATGGACCGCTTGCGAACGCTGACCCTGGAATGCCCCGATTCGAATCGAGTGATTTTTGCGGGGGGCTCGCAAGTTCCGTTCGATTGGATACGGGCCGCGGACGGATTTCTCTCCTGCTCCGAGTTCGAGGGAATGCCCCTCGCCCCGGTGGAAGCGATCGGATCCGGGGTGCCTGCCGTGTTGTCGGCGATCCCCGGGCACGAATTCCTGGCCCCTTTCGCGGAGCTTTATCCGTTGGGGTCTCCGCGCCAGGGCGCCGAAAGGATCGAAAGGCTCATCAGTCGCCTGATCGCCGAGCCGAGGCGATTCCGGCAGGAGTGTTGGTCCCGGACGGGAGCCGTGCGCGAAGGGTTCACGCTCGCGGCGATGTCCCGCCAATACGAGAAACTATACGAGTACTGCCCATGATCGTCCACGTCTTCAACTCTTCCATCGTCAGCGGTCCCGAGACCCTCGTTTTGCCCGCGCTCCTTCATTTGGGCGTCCCGACCTGCGTGATTTTTCTCGTCGAGGCGCGGTTGGGTGCCGAGTCCCGGTGTCCCGTAGAGTACGCCCGGGGACTCGGACATCGGGTCGAAACGGTGACCGTGCGTTCGCGGTGGGATCCGGCGGCATTCGCGGAACTCCGGGAAATTCTTGATCGGCTCCGCCCGCGAATCGCTCACGCGCACGACGTGAAGGCGAGTCTGTACCTGCACCAAGCGCGGAAGCAGGCTCCGGGCCTTCGGTCCGCCTTGGTCTCGACTCATCACGGCGCCGCGTATCGGCGGGGAAAGATTCGACTCTATGAAGAGTATTACGTGAGGCGCGTTCTCCCTCATTTTGACCTCATTCTCGCGGTCTGTACCCAGGACCGCGCCTCGATCGTCCGTCGCGGGGTCGCGGCGGCGAAGGTCGCGGTTCACCTTAACGGGACGGAGTGCGCCCGGATAGCGCCTAAGGATCGGAACGCGGTCGCGGAGGAGCTTCGGAAACGGTGGAGGAAGCGGAATTCGCGTCTGCCCGCTTCCAGCGACGCGATCTATTTCGGCGCGGTCGGACGCCTCAGCCCGGAAAAACGGCACGACCGGATGTTGGCGGTCCTGGGCGCGTTACGGCGGTCGGAAACGGGCTCGCGGAAGCCGGTCCTGGTCTGCTTTGGAATCGGCGCCGAAGAGGAAAGGCTTCGAAACGAGGCGCGCCGGTTGGGCGTCGAAGACGCGGTGTTCTGGATGGGCTATTCCGATACGATCAGCGAAGAAATGGCGGGTTTCGACGCGCTCCTTTGCCTTTCCGACGGCGAGGGGATTCCGATCAGCCTCCTCGAAGCGGGCTGGGCCGGAACGCCGGTTTTCGCGACTGCCGTCGGCGGCATTCCGGATCTCATTTCCTCGCCGGACGTAGGGTACCTGGTCGACAAGCGGCACTCCGACGAAGAAATCGCGTCGCTCGTGGGCGATGCGCTCAGCGACCCAGCGGGGATGCAACGGGTTGGCGAGGCGTTTCAGGCGCGAGTGGGATCCGAGTTTTCTCGGACGGCCTGGCTGGGGACTCTGCGCGCGGCCTACACGAGGATCGAGGCTCTCCGAGCAGCTCCGCCAGCTTGATCGCCAGCGTAGCGGAAGGCGCGAAAGCGAGGAACTCCCGTGCGCGCCGGATATCCGCCAACGAGTGGAGAACGTCGCCCGGCCGCGACGGAGCGTCGACGATGGCGGATCGGGAACCCGAGAGATCCCGGATCAGTTCCGCTAGCTCTCGCACGGAGGTCCGGAGGCCCGAACCGAGATTGATCACGGTGCCCTTCCATTCGGATGGAGCGAGTTCGAGGGCTGAAGCCGCGGCTTTCACCAGCTCGGATACGGGAATGAAGTCGCGCGTCTGAATCCCTCCTCCGTGGAGCGGGAGGTTTTTCCCCTCGCGGGCCAGGCGCGAAAAAACCGTGATCACCCCCGAATAGGGAGAGGTGGGGTCCTGGCCTTGGCCGTAGACGTTGAAGAAGCGGAAGATGAGCGTCGGAACCGAGAAGAAGTCGCAATAGAGCTCGACGATCTTTTCCGAAGCGTGTTTTTGGGCGGCGTAAAACGAGGAGAAACGGTCGGCGATCCGGTTTTCCTCGAGCGGCTGCCGGTGATCCCCGAGATTCCCGTACAGGGCGGCCGAACTCGCGAACGCGACCCGAAGCGGAGTCGGGTCCGACGCTCCCTTTCGCCGTTCGATTTCGCCACGACAGGCGTCGAGGACGGCGAGCGTGGCGTTCACGTTGTTTGAATAGCTTTCGACCGGATGGTTTTGGCAGAGCGGCACGCTTACGGTCGCGGCGAAGTGGAACACGGCCGATACTCGCGACGTGGCGAGGATGTCGGCGACGGTCACCGGATCGCGCGCGTCGCCGGTGAGGTAGCGCACGCCGGAGACGGGGTTCTCGCCGACGCCGCGGAGGTCCAAGCTGATCACCGAATCGTTTCTAGTTAGGAGTTCCCGCGCGAGGTGGGTTCCGATGAAGCCGGCACCGCCGGTGATGAGAACGGTCTTTGACTCCCGAATCGAGGCGCCCACGGCTCAAGCGTTCCCGTCGATCTGACTATACGTGGTTTTCGCGGCAAGGGTGAGCGAGGCCGGCGAATTACGCGGAGAGGCCAGCAATCCGCGCGGGAGCGTGCGGAAAAGGACGGAGGCCGCTCCGATCAGGAATCCCGCGGCGACGCCCCAGGTGAGGAGAATTGGAAGTTTCGGCCACGTCGCCGAGCGAGGAACGAACGGTTCGTTCAGGTAACTGAGGTAGTGATCGCGGTTCTGAAGATCCATGTACATGACGACGTCGAGATAGCGGT
>JAYVXM010000434.1:0-4429 GCA_043785205.1 Bdellovibrionales bacterium | reverse complement strand
CAAATTCAGCGAGTTCATCACCTACGTGAACGAGGAAAAAATTTCGGAGGTCACGTTTAAAACCGACAACCTGATCATCGGGACGTTGAAAGACGCGGGCCCCGATGGACGGAAGTTCTTCGAAACGGTCGGTCCGACAGATAGCGCGCCGGTCTTCGAAATCCTTCAAAAGAAGGGGCTGACTCCAAACTACGAGCGCGCCGAGAAGACGCCGGTTTGGCAGCAGGTGCTGATCTCCTGGTTTCCGATGTTGCTCCTCTTCATCTTTTTCTTCCTCTTCATGCGCCAGCTCCAATCGGGCGGCGGTCGCGCGATGAGTTTTGGAAAATCGAAAGCGCGTCTGCTGAACGAATCGAATAATAAAGTGACGTTCAAAGACGTCGCTGGCTGTGAAGAGTCTAAAGAGGAGCTCGTCGAAATCGTCGACTTCCTGAAGGACCCGAAAAAATTTACGAAGCTTGGCGGGCTCATTCCGAAGGGCGTTCTCCTCATGGGACCGCCGGGGACCGGGAAGACCCTCCTCGCGAAAGCGATCGCCGGGGAAGCGGGCGTTCCGTTTTTCACGATCTCCGGCTCCGACTTCGTGGAGATGTTCGTCGGCGTCGGCGCCTCGCGCGTTCGCGACCTCTTCGAGCAAGGGAAAAAGCAGGCCCCATGCATCATCTTCATCGATGAAATCGACGCCGTCGGCCGGCACCGGGGCGCGGGCCTCGGCGGCGGACACGACGAGCGCGAACAAACCTTGAACCAACTCCTCGTCGAAATGGACGGCTTCGAATCGAACGAAGGCGTGATCCTGATCGCCGCGACGAACCGTCCGGACGTCCTCGATCCGGCTCTCCTTCGTCCGGGCCGTTTCGATCGTCGGGTCGTGGTTTCTCCGCCGGATCTCCGCGGACGTGAAGCGATTCTCAAGGTGCATACGCGGAAGACTCCGCTTTCGCCGAACGTCGACCTTTCGATCATCGCGCGCGGAACTCCGGGATTCGCGGGCGCGGATCTCGAGAACCTCGTGAACGAAGCGGCCCTCCACGCCGCGCGGACCGATAAAAAGACGATCGACCTCGCCGATTTCGAAGAAGCGAAGGACAAGGTCATGATGGGCGTCGAGCGGAAGTCGATGCAGCTTTCCGAAAAAGAGAAGCGCACGACCGCGCTTCACGAATCCGGGCACGCGATCGTCGGCGCCTTCATGCCGGGCACCGATCCGGTCCATAAAGTGACGATCATCCCGCGGGGCATGGCCCTCGGCGTGACGATGACCCTCCCGACGGAAGACCGCGTGAACATGGACCGCGAGAAGGCAGAAAACTCGATCGCGTTCCTCATGGGCGGGCGGGTCGCCGAAGAACTCGTGCTCGGTCAGAAGACCACCGGCGCCGGAAACGATATCGAGCGGGCGACCGACATCGCGCGGCGGATGGTTTGCGAGTGGGGCATGAGCGACGTCCTCGGACCGTTGGCTTACGGTCAGAAGGAAGAGCAGATCTTCCTTGGCCGCGACATCTCGCGTTCGCGGGACTTCTCCGAGCAGACCGCCCAGACGATCGATCGCGAAGTGCGGGACATCGTCGACCGGAACTACCGGCGCGCGCGGGCGATCCTGAGCGACAAGCTTCCGATGTTGAATGAAATGGCGCGCGCGCTGCTCGAGTACGAAACGATCAACGGGGATGAAGTCCAGCTGATCTGCCGAGGCGAAATGCTGAAACGGGCGCCGGCTCCGGTCCCGCCGCCGTCGACGGCGGCCGTCGCGGCGGAAAAGGCGGACGCGAAAGAATCGAAGAAGGGTGAGGGGAGCGGCTCGGCCGCTCCACTGCCGGCTTGACCTCGCCTTTGGCGAGAGCTGCCTAGCCTGACGCTAGGGTGCCCAGCCTGATTTAGGTTTGTAGTAGAAGTTTCACTTTGAGTTCGGAATGACCCAGGGACGGGACGCGAAGAGCTCTCGGGATCGCGAAGACGATCACTGAGAAGGGTTTAAAGAACGAGGTGAAGGACCTCCTGATTAATCTGCAGTCGAGTGTTCGGATCATCGATTTACTCGATGTCGCGATCGTGGCGTTTATCGTTTATCGCGTGCTCCTCCTGATCAAGGGCACGCGGGCAATGCAGATGCTGACGGGACTCGGGATCCTGTCGATCGGCTTTTTCCTTTCCTCGGCCCTCGAACTCTTCACCACCCATTGGCTCCTCTCCCATTTTTTCGACTACCTCGTCCTGATCGTCATCGTTCTATTCCAAGACGACCTTCGCAGGGCCCTCACGAACGTCGGAAAGAATCCGTTTTTCTCGTCGGCGTCGACCGAGGCCGAGCGCGCGAACGTCGACGAGATCGCCCGCGCGGCCGCGCGTCTCGCCCACGAGCGGATCGGCGGGCTCATCGTTCTCGAACGCGAGACGGGGCTGAAAAATTTCATCGAAACGGGATCGAAGCTCGACGCGAAGGTGCAGGCCGAGCTCATCTATTCGATTTTCGTCCCGACTTCGCCGATCCACGACGGCGCGGTGATCATCACCGGCGGTCGGATCGCGGCCGCGGGGTGTTTCCTCCCGCTCTCGAAGGATCCGAACATCGATAAGCGCTACGGAACCCGTCACCGTGCGGCGCTCGGGATTACCGAAGATAGCGACGCGATCGTCATTCTGGTTTCCGAAGAGGCCGGCGAGGCGCATCTCGTGAAAAATGGGAAGATCATCACCGACCTGAACGAAAGCGAGATGGTCCAGAGTCTTTCGGCGCTTCTCGAGCTTTCGCGTCCGAACGAATCGATTCCACGCCGGATGCGAAGTTGGCTCTCGAGTGTCCGTGAACGAAGGAAAGACCGGTCGTGAACCCGCTTTTGAATCTCTTTTCGGGCAACACCGGCGCGAAGGTCGTCTCCGTCATCGTGGCGATCGTCCTCTGGGTCGTCGTACTCGGCTCCCGCGCCGTCGAAGTCACGAAGGAAATTCCGATCACGATCACGACGCCGCCCGATCTGGTCGTCAGTAATGACGTTCCGGAAAGAGTCCTTTTCCGCCTATCGGGACCGAAGGCCTTCCTGCGCGCGATCCTCGACCGTCCGGAAGATCCGATCCGGGTGAATCTCTCGGGCGCGAAGTCCGGACTCGTGACCTACCGTTTTTTCGCGGACAATATCCGCCTCCCGATCGGCGTCCGCGTTCTCCAGGTGAACCCGTCGTCGATGATCGTGAAACTCGAATCCCAGAAGACCAAGGAAGTACCGGTCCGCCTCGAAATGAAGGGAACGCTGCCGGAAGGGTACGTCCTGAAACACGCCGACATCTCGCCGAAGATGATCAAGATCCGCGGACCCGAAAGTCGCATCGAAGGCATCACCGAGGCGCCGACGAACTCCATTGACCTCTCGCAGATCCGCACGAGCCTTCAGATGGCGGCTCAGTTCGACGTCGGACGGCTCGGCGTCCGAGTCGAGGGGAATTCGCCGCAGATCGCGATCGACGTCGCGGCGGTACAGGCGAACTTCAAGATCCGCGTGAAGAGTGGCGACATTCGCGTCGATTCCCCGCATCACGCGCGGATCGACGAGCCGGCGGTCACCGTTTACGTCCGGATGGAACAAGACGAGATTCAGAAGCTCGATCCATCCCAGGTTTCGATCGCGGCGGATTTGAAGGGAAAGACGAAGGGGCGCTATACGGCGAAACTGAAGGTGACGCTCCCGCCGAACATCGGGATGGTACGCGTGGTTCCGGACACGGTTCGCGTCACTCTCTATTAATTTTTAACGGATCCGGTCAGGATCGGGACGGGGACGCGATGGAAAAGAAAAAACTTTTTGGCACTGACGGGATTCGCGGAGTCGCGAACGTCTGGCCGATGACCGGGGAGATGGCGATGGCGGTCGGACGGACGATCGCGCACGTGCTCCAGACCCATCCCGAACTCCACGGAAAGACTTCGCTTCCGGCCGGACTCCGCGGTCTCGAGGCGAAGGCCGCCACCCGCCGCGCGAAAATCGTGATCGGCAAGGACACCCGGCTCTCCGGATACATGCTCGAACAAGCCATGGCCGCGGGGATTCTGTCGATGGGCGCCGACGTCATCCTCATCGGGCCGCTTTCGACGCCGGGAGTGGCTTACGTTACCCACAGCATTCGCGCGGACGCCGGCATCATGATTTCGGCGTCTCACAATCCGTATCCCGATAACGGGATCAAGATCTTTTCGGCCGACGGCTTTAAACTTCCGGACACGCTCGAGGAGGAAATCGAAAAACTCGTCTTTTCCGGCGACCTCGAAAAAGTCGCGCGGCCGACGGGTGACCTCGTTGGAAAGGCGTTCCGCCTCGACGACGTCCATTATCGGTACGTCGTTTTCCTAAAGTCGCGGTTCGCCGACGATCTGAACCTCATCGGCGTGAAGGTCGCCATCGACTGCGCGAACGGAGCGGCCTACAAGACCGCA